>CAYWRR010000036.1:0-13495 GCA_964460425.1 uncultured Nitrososphaera sp. | reverse complement strand
ATTGAACTGAGAGCAGATGGGGTATGATTTGAGGAAAGGTGAGGTACCCCTGCCAATTCTGGCCGACAGATATAGAAAACCCTTATAATTTTGATCCTGACTGATTTTGCCACTACAGAAAATTATAGGCTCCGTGGTGAGCTAAACCGGATAAATAGCTTTAAGAGATCTAAGGAAAAGATGAGAGCTCTATTCTAATAACAATGTTAGTGTCAAGTCGCTACAGATTTTTTAGCTAGTGCTGTAGAATGATATGATGTATATATATCCATGTCAAGACTGCGAATAGGAATTGTGCAGATGAGACTTTCACCAGATCTATGTATGAACATGAAGAACATCCTCAAATATATCGAGCTAGCAAGGTCAAAAAAGATCAACCTATTATGCTTCCCAGAATGCGCGCTGACGGGGTACATACGCAACCATCGACAGGTAAATGCAAATGATGTGTCCAGTGAAGTCTCTAAGCTGCAGAAGGTCTCAGAGTCCTCTGGAGTCACACTCGTTGTAGGTTCTTCTCTTCCATTGGGTGGAAAGATTTTCAACACGGCATTCATAATAACACCACATAACAAGATTAAGAAATATTTCAAGCGCACTCTGACAGAGTACGACAAAAAATATTTCTCCCATGGTCGTGAGGGTGTTCGGAGTTTTGGAGTCAAGGGTCTCAACTGTGGCGTACTAATATGCAGGGATCAGAATGACCCTTTGCTTCCAAGGAGATTTAAAAAAATAAATGTATTGTTGTATCTGTCCTCCCACTATTATAAGACTCAAGAATTAGAGCGCAAGGAGAGGAAAAATAAAGCCTTTCCAATAGTAAGGGCTATAGAGAATAAAGTTTACGTCTTAAAAGCAGACGCAGTTGGATCGCAGGATGGCAAGGTGAGTGTGGGAACAAGCATGATAGTAGATCCTAGTGGCGTAGTCGTTGCAGAGGCGCCGCATATGAAGGAGACCTTGCTAGAACTGAACCTTTAGCGTTATTATCTTGAATGGAGGTACTTCAAGCTCTACAATGTCGCGCCCAATGTCTGTGCCCTTGTCTAATTCGTTGTCTAAGAGATCTAAGCGATGAACCTTCTTAACCTCTCTTCCAAAGTGTAGCTGCGCAATTGACTTGCGGCCCTCAGTCTCAAAAATCCTAACTATTATTGCCTCCCTGCGATCTGCTGCAGTCTTTAGTGTGCTTAATAGAATGTTTTTAGGCTCTATTTCCAAAAAAGAATACGGTGATTCTGGTGTCATTCCAGGATGCTCTTGTTTATCTCCGATTAGCTGAATTGCTGCAAGAGGCATGTTAACTTCTGCTGCACGCCGGTACGTTTCAGCTTCCTTCCAGCTCTGCCTGTGTGGCAGGATAGAATAGCGGAATGTCTGAAGGCCCATTTCGTTTGCATCAGGAGTAGGTATGCAAGGGCCCATAATCCCATCTGCGGAAAGCAATACGATGCTTCTTGAAAGTGTCAGGTACAGTTTGCCATCCCTCACCTCATGTGAAGGTGTCCCTTGATGCAGTAGAGATATGCCTTTGCTGTTGTTGCGGTCTGAGCAGTCTACCCATTCAAATGAAGGGAAAAGCCCTGATGGTTTTTCCTTCCATCCATTTTCATCCTTTTTGTAATACAGATCTGCCTTCCTGCGAATAGCGCCAAACTGTGTTCCGCACCAATAATATTGACCTGATCCAATGGGAGTATCAAACTGCACCCTGATTCTAGAGTGAGGGTGCCGGTCATCAATGCGTGTAACGAAATCTATCCTGTCTATGTCCCTATAGATTACTATCTCTTTCTCGACATCCAAGAAGTTGTGCCTATAGATCATAGGTTTTTGCTTATCTAGGAGCCGATATGGCCACCTGAGCGCGTAGTACTTACTCTTGAACTTGATGATGGTGCGGGCCTTTCCTTTCATAACTTCATAAATTTCTGCCTTGAAAGCACCATACTTTATGCCCCTGCCCGTTTCTGATTTCATCAGACCTAGCGTGTCTTTGTGATAGTAAAGGTCTCCAAGCTCCTCTTCAAGCCGCAGCTCATTGCCTGCAAAAAGATCTTCTTCGTCTTGCCGCACGTGAATAATGCCTGTGCCTGGGTCTACTTCTATATGGAAGTGGGCAGTAGAAAATGAAGTATCACGGCTTGAAGTGGTTGTCATACCAATGCTGTTTCCGGCTACAAGTTCAAATATTCTAAAACCCAGCGCCGGCACCTTTGCTAGGAAGCCGACGGTAACATTCTTGGTGCTTTTGTCGGAATGCAAAGAGTATTCCAGGATGTCAACCTCAAAAGTCTCATTCGCAGAGCGCACATACTTTATCCCCTTCATCTCACCTTCTGCAAATTCTAGCGTGCACTCTACCCAGTTTTGCACCTCCCAGGGTAGTGAATTAAATACTATGATATTGCCGCTGCCGCCTACTCCTGCTCCTTGCTTCCTTACTCTGCTTGTTATGGATGTCATACAGTCACGAACAGATTTTAGTATAGTATCGCTTGCACCTTGAAATATTTCCCTTATCTCCTTGTACACCTCATCTATACCAGTACCAGGCACAGCATCGTGCATAGCTATGAACAACATTTTACGCCAGTATTTTGCAAGCTGTTCTAAGAGATCAGGACAGCCCATCAAGGTGCCGAGTGCGTTCCAGCGTTCAAGGGTCAACAAGGCATTTTCATACATCTTGGCTCCCTGTTTTATCCACATCCTTGACGATGTCGAGCTAGGAAATACTTCTGAGACCCGACCCGAATACATCTCGCCTTTTCTCACGCTAAATTTGGCACCTTTTTTTTCAAGTTCGCTGAAAAACTCAGATGGGGTGGATATGATCATCTTGGTATTTTCACCATTTTTCTCGTTCCATTCTTTTACTGCTTCTGAAGTCTCCGGTTGCGGTAGTGTCACTCCACTTCCAGAAGGCATGAGAATGTTTCCAGTGGCTGCATGTTGCTTTAGAACCTTGTATGACTCGTGGAGTTTCTCTAGGTCAAGTCCAGCCCTGTATCCAAGAGGCATCCAATGAGAGAGTACCTGTGAGCCGTCAAGTCCCTGCCAGATGAACTCAGACGACTTCCTTGAGTCAGCGCCTCGTCGGAAGGCAAAGAACTGGTAGCCACATCCCTTTAAGATCTGTGGCCACTGCGCGTTGAAGCCAAACTCGTCGGCACCCCAGCCGACCACTATGTCTTTGGCAAACTTGTCCTTCACATATTTCTTTCCTTCAGCTATCTCTTTTATGAGAACTTCCCCGTGCGGTATCATGGCATCTGCAAGGAGATACTGCCCACCCGCAATCTCGAGCTTATCTCTCTTGATGAGATCCTTTATTTCAGAAAAGAGGTTCGGATAATTATTCTCCACATACTCTAAAAGAAAGGTCTGTTCAATGGTGAATTTGTAATCTTTTGTTTGCCTGGCTAGATCCACAACATTTTTCAATATCAGCTCTACGTTAATGTAGAAGTAGTCCTCCTTATTGAATGCCCATATGGCATCGTAGTGAGTATGTGGGACAAAGAAGATTGTATCAGGCAACATGTTGTTTTTCTTCAGCCTCCATCTCTGCCATTATAGTGGCAAATGCATTTTCCCATCCTGCGGGTCCTACTCCCTTAACTTTCACGACATGAGAGATGTTATTGTTGTTGTTGTTCAACTCTGCCCAAGTGCCGTCATGTTTCTGTACAAGAATCGCTATGTCTGTGCATTTGAGCATCGGTACGTCGTTTAGACTATCCCCAATTCCTATGAATGTCGTATTATCGCCAAGTTGCTTTCGGTAAAGGTCTATCAGTATCCTCACTGCCTTGCCCTTGTCATTGCCGGCAGTTACGTCAAAATAACGGCCACCATGTATCACTTGAAGTCCTTCTTGAGTCAGCGCTTGTTCAAATTGTTCTTTCTCATTCTTGTCCATCTCTAGGATGGTCTCACCATACTGCCTCTTTGACATCCTTTCAGCCTCGTCGTTAGTCATACCCACTATTTTTGCAAGCTCCTCTATAGATAGGTCGCTAACACCCTTGAAGGTGGTGCCTTTATTGCGGCGAACGTCCTGCAACACCTTTCTAATTTCTTTAGAAGACTTCCCAAGCTCTATGACCCTATAACCATCGATGGCGAGCGTACCATCATAATGCTTGAGGGCATCATCAATACTACTGCCACCACCAAAGTAACCCTCAGGAATTATTACGGCGCCGCCATTTTCTATTATGAATGGTTCGCCTTCAAGCCCTAGATCTTTGCGTATTGGGTCCTGCTCAGCCATTGTCTTTGAGGAGCATAAGATAACAGGGATTGAGGACTCCTTCAGCTTTTTGACCAGATCCTTAGACTTGCCATACTTGCGCGTGAAGATGTCTATGAGTGTACCATCTATGTCACTGAAAACTACGATTTCACACATCTTTTTTCTACACCGTTATATTTTGCTGCCAATAAATTTAGTCAGATCAACAAGCCTGCAGGCAAAGCTCCACTCGTTATCATACCAAGACAGGACTTTGACATTTCTGCTCTTCTCGCCAATGACCATTGTGCTCAAACCATCCACGATGGACGAATGAGGTTCCCCTATTATGTCTGAAGAAACCAGAGGGTCATCTGTGTAAGCCATCACTCCTTTCAGCTCTTTTTCTGAAGCTTCCTTTAGCGCCAAGTTGACCTCATCTATAGTAACATCCCTTTTTAAGGTCATAACCATATCTGCTATGGAACCATTGCTTACTGGAACCCTCAACGCCATTCCGTCTATTTTTCCTTCAAGAGCAGGTATGACGGTCCCTATAGACTTAGCTGCTCCTGTAGTGGTTGGTATGATAGACATTGAAGCCGCTCTTGCACGCCTGAGGTCTTTATGTGGAGAGTCCTGGAGCCTTTGGTCATTGGTATACGCATGTACAGTTGTCATATATCCGCTCTCTATTCCGAACTTTTCATTCAAAACCTTCAAGACTGGTGCAATACAGTTTGTTGTACATGACGCCATCGATACAATTTTGTGCGTCTCTGGCCTGTACGCCTTTTCGTTTATTCCTACAAGCAGTGTGGTATCCGGTCCCTTTGCAGGAGCGGAGATGATCACTTTTCTTGCCCCTGCTTGGATGTGTTTCTGGGCTTCTTTTGCCTCCCTGAACTTGCCAGTCGACTCTAGAACTAGGTCGACACGCATTTCTTTCCACGGGAGCATCGATGGGTCCCTCTCTTGGAGGACCTTGATATCGGTACCGTCAACTTCGATGGAATGATCTCTTGCTATCACCTTTCCTGCAAACTTTCCAAATGTGGAGTCGTACTTGAACAGGTGCGCCAGTGTCTTGGCATCTGCGGTGTCGTTGATAGCGACTATATTAAACAATTGTAGAAATTCCCTGTCTTCTAGCGCCGCTCTAAGAAAGCTCCTACCAATCCTGCCAAAGCCGCTAATAGCTAAATTTAGCTTACTTCCCGCCTGACTATCCGACATGATGTACCCGTTGAACTCATGGCTAATAAAAATAATGCAGTGTAAGGCAACACAATCAAGGATCTTCTTTTGTAGAGTGATGCTCTGTTGTAAAACAGGGAACAATGTACGAAAATAGAAACAATGGATGAAAGATCCAGATAATGGACAACGTACTAGTGCTTGCCACCTCTGGAATAAAAGAGACTTATACTCTAAATTATTGAGCAAACCTGAGCTACGAGCGGGTGTATCATTTCTACCTTCTAGATCTGATCGGGAAGGGGCTAGTCGCACAGGATGTATCTTCCTCTAATGGACTGGCATATAGAACAACATAAAATGGTAGCGAATTTCTACTATACCACCCACGCACTTGGTAGAGTTCCTCGAAGAAGAAAAAGAAGAAAGACAAGAATCGGAAGTTGAGTTTTAAGTGAATCTTGTATCAGCATACATTAGTAGTAGTTCCAGGTGCACACATCAAAACCTTTCAATGAGGAAAAGGTTATAAGATGTAACAATTTTTCTCAATATTGAACAAGGTTATTCTAGCCATGTAGATTGTTATCGTGGCTGCCGTTGCGATCTTGTTTGCATACTTGCAGTTCATGCTTGTTGATAATTTCGATCGGTATATACTGTATTTGTAGGAGATCATATGCAAGAATAACTGAAAGGATGCAACAATGGGTTGTGTTAAGTTGCCGCCCGATGTAGTACTTTAATGCGGCATGATGTACACGCAAATTTGACATAAAGACAAACATACATTCTTATAATGTTCATTCCAGGTGTCCGGTGTATTAGAACGGTGGTCAGAAGATATTCAAATTATTAAGAAAATTGTTGTAGCAACAGATGGCTCAGATACTGCGAAGAGGTCTGTAGATTATGCAATTGATTTATCAAGAAAGTATGATGCAAAACTTGTCATATTGCATGTTCTAAGTGTACTCATTCCTCGAGGTTCAGTTTCCTCTGTGTCTGACAAGTTGTACCAAGAAGATAGACCAAAGGCCAGCATTTTGTTAGAAGATGCACAGAAAAAAGCAAAGGAAAGTGGTGTTGAATCAACAGCCGAACTTGTGGAAGACCATATGCCCGTGTATGGAGAGATAATAGCGTGTGCAGAACGCGAGGAGGCAGATCTAATAGTTGTAGGAACAAAGGGAAGAAGTGGCGTTGCAAGACTGCTTCTAGGGAGCGTTGCCTCTGGCGTGGTCACCTACTCTCCTATCCCAGTCTTGGTTGTAAAGTGATATCCATATAGATCCTGAGAAACATCTCTGTTTTCAACTTCGTGTCATGAGCTACCAATCATGCTCCATATGCTGCAGTCAACAAGAAATCACAACACAAAAAGGTTAGTCTTATACCCTCACTTACAGGACTTTTTCTTTGTTTAAGAGGTCATTAAATCAGATTAGCTGTAAGCTTTGTATGCTCGTTAGTGATATAGAGAAGAAGCAATTTTTATTAGATCTCCTGAAGCTTTTACAGTTAAATCAAGATCTTAGAAGATGGAGGCAAGCGCAGTAAAACTAAGACCAGAGGTGGGGCATTGGACCTACTAAGGGGAATGAAGTTAAGAGAAATCTCTGTGGGAAAGGATTCGAGCGATTCTCTCTTGCTATGCTATATAAGGAATATGTATCATACAGAAGGATCAACTATGCAGCAGAAAATTGCTGGAGCTTATGTGGATACTGAAATGATGTCTAGAAACACATACAGGGGTTTAAGGACAAAACAACGAGAGCTTGTCTGCAAGACTGTTGAGATAGAAATATAAAATAGAGAGCTACTTCATTTGGATTTACAATGCAAGATATGGTAACAGATCGTGCTCTCATATTGTGGATTTTGTATTTCCGGTCTGTTCACATGTTTTGCTTACCATTAACATAGTCGAATAAGATCTGAATACATTTTATTTTAAATTACTGAATGCGGCCACTATATCTTGACGATGATCCTATTCTCTTCCTTTATTTTCCATCTGGTTCCTAGCCTGTCACACCGTTCAATCATTCGCTCCATGACAAGTTCAGCATCAGAGAGTAATGCGATACTTGTCTGAAAATCATGGATTCGTACAGGAACAAGCTCGATGCTCTTAGGGCTTGTCCCTTCGATGTCTATTAGAAAAAGAAATGAGAGATCGTTTCTATAATACCGATCTATTGCATAGTCATCAATGAAATCCCCGGAGTCGTAGAGTATTGTTTTGCCTTTGTAAATTTCTATGCCCTGCGGCATGTGGTTGCTATGCCCCCAGTAGATATCCACACCTAGATCTAAGAGACTGTGCGCGAAATTCACATATTCAGATGAGGGAAATTCGCGAAAATGTGGACCCACATGACATGATCCAACAACAATATCTGCATTTTTTCTAGCACATTGTATGCAGGATTTAAGTCTATCTGAATAGTAACCATCCAATGAAATCGGAATGTAGTTTATGCCAGGGGAAGTTGGTGATGCCTCCCACTCTGGCTGATTATCAGTTAATGATAGCACAGCAACTTTCTTGCTGCCAACATTCAAGATCGTACAATCAGTTGCTTCCTTCAGGTTCATTCCAGCACCACAGTGCCGTACCCGACTACTATCAAGTAATTCGAGCATCTCTTGCAATGCTTCTTCTCCGTAGTCAATAGTGTGGTTATTCGCCAAGGAAACATAATCTATCGAGGCTTTCTCTAGGACTTTGATGGCACCTGGATTTGCACGAAAGTGAAACATTTTGAAAGTCTTTGTCCACTTAGCACCCTTTGAAGATACCACACACTCAAGATTGATCAATGAAAGATCGTTATTTCTAATGATGTCGATGGTGTCCCCCCAGACATAGGTATAGGCGTTCTTGGTAAGAACACTATTGACTAATCTGCCAAGCATTACGTCTCCAGTCATAACAACTCGCATTAGAAAAAACACCAATTATTCGAGGGATGTATCTCTCTTTCGGATAGATTCTGTTCGCCTTCTTGTAGGTCTATGACCAAACCTCTTCTTCAAGCTGTCGCTCATCTGATCGAACATCTTAGCGATATCCCAACCGATATTAGTATATACATGTCTCCTGTATGGCGTTATAATGCTCACATCTACTTCATACCTCCTTCTTTCTCCTTCAATGTCACGCAATTTCATCTTGCATCTCGCTTCTTCAATTTCTGGTGCCATTCTCTTCAAAAGCCTGACTATGTCCGCAAATTTTGATTTGGCAAGTTCCGCGTCAAATGGATCATCTGGCAGACCGATAATAAATGCCGGAAGGTCTTCTTCTACCTTTTCTGCAAGCAGCGAAATTATGTCGCGGTACGTTACTATTCCCCGGATTTCTTCGCCAAAGCATACAACTGAATACGTAGAATTTGCATCGATTATTGTTCCTGCCACTGATCGCAAAGAATCATTAGGATTTGACACTACAACATTTTTGTCTGCTAAGCCTGATGCCGGCATATCTAATCTATTCAGCTTTTCAACACCAAGAACCTTTCTGCCGATCTTTTCTGACGGAAGCATCACCTCTATAATATGACTGGAAGTCACTATCCCTGATAACTTCTGCTTCTCATTTACGAGAGGAATATGGTCTATTCTGCGTCTTGTCATAATATTCCTGGCTGTCGATACTTTATCCTTTTCCTTTAGCACAACAGGCCGTGCGGTCATGATGCCTGATACGCTAACCCTCGTCAAAGCTCTATCATGTATACCTAAGTCATGTATAGCTTTAATCATTCCTTTGGCTGTGATCTGCCCAACAAGGTCATTATTCTCATTTACAATAGGAAGCGCTCTTAGACGATAATGACTCAATATCCTTGCTGCGTATCCAATATTACTCTTATACGATAGAGACGGAACTATCTTTTCAATTACCGAAGGTCTTGCAGCTGTTATATCACGAATTGAAAGCAAGTGCCGGATGTTTATGCAGGCAATCTTGTTTGCAAGAGGGATAAAGATATCATAAACTTTCTTTTCTGTCATCACTCCTATTATCTTTGAAGCAGAACTATCTGGATCTGCTATTGCTGGCGGCTCGATTAGCTCTTGCACCGACCTGCTTTGGAGAGGTCTTAATTCCTCATGTATCTCTATGGTTTTTTCTGTAGGCAATGGTGCTATCTTTCTTATAACCATGCTGTCTTATTGACGATTTGTTGCACTTATCTTGCGGGTATGCGTTGCAATGCACTGCATTGCGAGCAAATAACAATTCTAGGTTTTTTGGAACTATAGGTCGTCAAATCGAAGCCTCTCATCCAATAGGAATATTTCTAATGACCAACTTTTGCATCACAAGGAAAGACTAGCCAAACCCTTATGTGAGCTTGCACTACAGACAATGATTGTAGTCGCCAAAAGAGGCGAGCTGTTGCCGTATTATATGAAGGATAGGAGCTACTACTATTGAAAAAAAAGGTTGTTTGAACTTGTTAGTAATCTGTATGTGTTCTTGATGAGCTCAAATGAGAAAGGAGCAACCGTAGTGATATGGCCTTGCAGCTGAGTTATGAAGGAAAGCCAAGAAAGAGGAGGCCCTTTGATTCATCTTCAAAAACCAAAAAAAGAAAGAAGCATAAGACATGAGGCGAGAATCTTGTCTCCTCTGTCATGTGTACATTAGCAGATACACTAACATCAGGAAATATCTAGAAGCTGAGGGGATTTTCATACCAAGAGATTACTAAAGGTATAAGCAAGTCAATCAAATTCTATCGCTTTGAACCGATTAACATCTACGAGTGTTGACACCACTTAAGGAATTTTGCATAGGTCAAATTTGCACTTAAAAAATGGTTTGTAAAGGAATTTGCATTCATATAGCTCTTAGAAATACCACTTTTTGACCTCACGTCAATTGTCAGGTTGCGCCAAAACCATCTTCTCTGTATGTGTTGCTTGGAGCTATCGTTACTGTTAGGTTATCTCGGACCACTACTCTTTTCTTACCACCTTTTATCTTACATCAGAAGGCAAGCAGGCCGTGGGAGCTACATTATTAGCAAGTATTCTCTTTCTAAAATAATGGTAGTAGGTATGCCAGTTAGTACAGGCAATATCACCATAAGGTCAGAGGGTGAAAATGACATGATTGATATTACAAATCAGATTGAAGAGGTTATCAAGACCGGTAGCCTTTCGAACGGAATTATCACAATCTTTGTCTCTGGATCGACTGCAGCACTGACAACGATAGAATATGAGCCTGGTTTGAGGAAGGACTTTCCTAGAATGCTTGAAAGGATTGCACCAAAGGGGATAGAATATGAGCATGACCATACATGGCATGACAGAAACGGACACTCTCATGTCCGTGCATCCTTATTAGGACCAAGTCTTACTTTGCCATTCAAAAACAAGAGCTTGATGCTTGGCACTTGGCAACAGATAGTACTACTAGAGATGGACATCAGACCCCGAGAGCGCAAGATAGTTTTGCAGTTGATAGGAGAATAGTGTAATAATGATGAAACTTCCCTATGCAACGCTTTAAAGGCTAAAGAAAAAATCGACGATATAAGGAGGAAATCCTAGGGGACTATTAAGAATTTGCCGAATATCTAGGTGATTGATAGGAGCGCGTCCAGTGATAACTATTGCAGCACCTTTCCACCCAGTTCTAGGTCAGTCTTGGCCACGCGGTCAATTTGTAAAGTGTAATACATCCATGTATCGCAAAAAAGCTGCCAGCTTGAATAATTTGCATCTGTTTATTTAGGACAACAGCGTACTGTAAAGGGTAAGTCGTATGGGAGGAGCAGTTTTTAGACCAAAAGATCTGGCAAAGGGTCGCAGAAGGATGATAGAAAATGCATTGAGTGATATTAATCCAGATATTAAAGATGGAGTGATACGCCTGCTCGGTTTTTGGCAAGGGGAGCCGTCTGAGCAGAAACTCAAGGATATGCTCGGTGAAGAAAGGGCGGGCTCACTCCTTGACAGGATAGCGAAGAAAGACAAGTGGAAGAAGCTATAAAGAATCCATCAAACACTTCGTTAGTTGTACAGGCTGAAATTGTATTAACATGATTTAGAAGCTGCTAGGGGAACAAATTAGCCTAAATATAGCAATGGTGCCAAATGTACCTGAAATTGAAGAGTCAGAATTATCAATCCCAAGACCACCCTATAAACGATCTAGCAACAGATGATGCGCTCTATCTCTATTTTGTAGATCGATATTGACAATAAGACTGGCTCTATTTTTGAACTGATCAATTTTTGGATGCTGCAACCTTTTGTGTTTTGTGTATTACAATGATCACTGTTTTGTCTGTCTCAAGTAAATCCTTTGTACAAGCTATGACTTCTCTTGATTTGAATTCCATCGGACCAAGCTCATCACATATGATGACGTCAGAATTCCCGATCGCGCTGATCAACCGTTTGGACGCAAAAATGCAACCGTCAAGGTTAACGATATATCTTCCTACTCTAGGACCGCTTCCAACTGTAGATGCCAATATCATCCTCTCGTTTGTTGTCAAATCAATGAACTCGAAGCCTGTCCTTCTATTGTTATTTCTTACTTCTTTAGAAACTATGCCACCTACCTTCAAACTTCTCTTCTTTAGTTCTTCAGCAATACGCATAACGACCGTACTTTTTCCAATTCGGGGGTCGCCGGTAATTGCTAGGATTGTCATCGTGGTTGATTGTATTACCTATACTTGACATATGTCCGTTAAGAGTATAATAGGCTAGCAGAGGCTCAAAAGTATCTTGAAGATAATAAGACAATAAAAACATGTAGAGCTCGCTCAAGGTGTTTGCAGAATGAAAGGTCTTGATCTAATCTGAAATCATAAGAGTGAGATCATTGCATTATGATAGAGGAAGCACTCTTTCAGCTGCTACAGAAACGCAGATCTATTAGATCGTTTAAGAGCAAGGAGATCGAGCAATTCAAGGTAAGTAAAATCATTGAATCATGCGATTTGACGCAGTTAGTAGGAGGCCTGCAATCCTTCGAAATCTAGATGTAGAAGGCGATGATAAGAAAAATCTCCTAGCAAAAGCTCTTCCCTGGATCAGATGTTTATCTCAGGAGCACCCCTCGTACTTTTGTTCTGCGCTAATGCTTCTCACTCAGTAGGCAGATATGTAGACGATCGGTTGTATATTCAATCCAAGGGCCTATAGTCTCCTTCATTCTTCAACAGATCCTGCCACTGCAACCTTTTTTACTTCTGGTAGAGACTTTAGTCGGTTTTCAATTTTATCAATTAAGGGAAGAACAAAGCCAAGTACATGCCATCCTCTGCCTATTTTTGAAGATACTATGCTCTTGAGGATATTCTTCTCAGTTCTTTCCCGAAAACCTGGAACCTTGCAAATCTTATGTGCTTGTGCTGCCTTCTCAAACTCATCTATATTCCGAACCCATAATGCTCGCCGCCAGAGGTTCTTAATCCTCTTTGGTCCAACTCCTTCTATCTGCGAAAGGCGCTCAAGATCAAGAGGAACTTTCTTTTTTAGTTCTTCATAGTATTGAATGTGACCAGTATTGATGAATTCTTCGACTTTCTCAGCTATGCTCTTGCCAATGCCAGATATTTGTAATAATGGTCTAACTCCACTTCTCCTACAGATCTCTTCGATGCTGTCAGGCAAAGCTTCGATTGCCTTGGCAGCACTCTCATATGCTCTAGGCTTGAATCTGACATCATCCATTTCTAGCAACAATGCAACATTCCTTAAGATGGTGGCAGGCTCAGAGTTCATCATATTACAGTCAAGTCTACTCCTTGATTTGATACTGATAATCACGATCGCCGTTAAATGTGGTTAGACTCCTCTGCATTGCACTGCAAGCATATAATTATTAATCCAATAGCGTCAGGTAAGAAAAAATAATCAAGCAGCTGTCCTAGCTCAGGCTATTCCAAAACCCTTATAACAAGAAAGTCACACCAACCGTTAATGGTATCACTAGATAATGAAATTGCAGTTTCGAAAGAGCTACACTCCATAATTGATCAAAGATATGAAACAGCTCAGATCTGA
>CAYWRR010000035.1:3108-14130 GCA_964460425.1 uncultured Nitrososphaera sp. | reverse complement strand
GTATTAGTTCAATAGAAGAAGAAAAAAGAACTGATTAAGAATTTTGCTATCCTTTTAGTATCTTAGGAGTTCTGCCTTTCTTGTGTCAAGTTACTTGTTAGTAGGATTCACAGCATCATTTGCTACACCATCAGGACAGGTTTTGGCTTGTCCTTGGTTTCTTGCAATGCATCGTCATCTCTATCGTTACCTTGTACATCTTCAGATTTGCTAGGCCAGCTTGCTAAATGTTGAAACTTTTCATCACTGCACTTTCCTATAGTTTTGGTGCCTGATCAGCAGAAGTGCTTTGAATAAGCGCTGGTCCTACGACGAATACTAGTGTTGTGGTTGCAATGACACTAAATGCCAATGTCACCCTTGGTGCCGTTATCAGAAACAAGGAATAGTATAACATGTAAGAATATTTGGAAATATTGGGCTCTTAGACCAATTTTTTACTTTAAATCGATATTGCTTCTTTCTATATATGCTTTGTTTGCTATCTTTTGCAGTTTTTGCCAAGTAATATAAGTTTCTTTTACAATTTTTCTGATATGTTATATTTTATGCACCAAGCCTTCAGTTTTGAGCTCGTTTATTCTATTGTTTATCTACTCTAGCTCTTTACGACTTCTTTACCTGTGGATCCGCTGCTACATATTTCCCAAAATGTATATCGCATATAGGAAGAGATACAAGCTTGCGTGCATACTTTGGAATGTCTTTTTTAATAGACAGAAACTTCAAGTCATCCAGGGATATAATGTCACTTGCTTGTTTGTAACAGAATGCGCATGTCTTGTTTGTTATGATATTATCATTATCTATTTCCTTAGCGGTTGCCTTCCCAGCCATTGCTACCACCACCATCCCACCGAGATACACACGAGGTTATGCTTTAAACTTTTCTTTTTTGATAATGAAGTTCTGGAAAATTGGTAAATAAAAAGTAAGAAGAAAAAGAAACTTTGGGCGGGAATAACCCCGACGGTTTTTTCTTAGAATCTCTCTACTATCTTGGTAGAGGTAATGGCGGCGGCTGTACTTCGGTGGAGAAGAGGCAATATAGATAACAGCTATTGCCTAATAGTACCATATGGCTTAATAATTGTCAAAATCTTATTGCGAATTATTGATTCTGCGTCAGATTCGCTATCAAATGATATGATTAAAATAGACTGGCCGTCTTGCCCTACCGGAATCGTTGCTCGCTTTAATTTTTCATAAGTCGCAATTACATAGAGAGATTTGCCCAGTTTTTCTTCGAGGATTCGTCTACTTTCCATTCTCCAAACTGAATATTTGATAGACGATGCTGTTTCCTCTTGAGTCAGTAGGGGTATCACATTGGCTCGATACTTGATCGCCAATATGGCCCCACTTAAGGTTGCAATGCCTACAAATCTAATAGATTCATCCTGGCCCAATATTAACTGACAAAATTCTTCAAAGATTGAAGGCGTAGAGCCCAACGAAGACGACGCCATTAGCACATATAGCCTGATATCAGGTAAACGGAGTTAACTATTTTTATTTTGTGGTTGTTGTCGATGATGCCACCATATACTTATAATCAAAATCGCCTCTAGCTCACAGTTATGGCTGTTCCAACTTGTTTGGATGCACTAGACAAAAGTAGGGGTACTCACCTGCTTCGTCCGTAAAGGTATATGCTCAAATGTTGCTGCTGTAGCTATTAATCCTGAGTCTAAGTTGCAATGTTGTCAGTGTTACATTTTCACCTGGTGTTATGGTGTGTATGGTTGTGAGTCACATAATTTGTCTGTCTTGCTGTACCACTGACACTAGCTTGAACTGGGTTTGGACCATATGCATATCAGTAGTCAGACTTGAAGAGCAAGGGACTATCAAGACTTTAACATTCTGTTGCAGTCTCTCCTGCTGCTTTGGCTTGTCCTCTTCTTCTTCTCCTTCCGGTTGTTGGAAGGTGTGTGTAAGCATACTCTTGGTGTCATTCTCTTCATCATAAATCTTATAGTTGTGATCATCATCATTGTCATCATATGATGGCAAGGGCTGCAGCTCTTCTTGCAACCGCAGCTGCATTGGCACGTACTACCTTGTTACGATCCCCGTAGGAGTATAAGCAACAACTTCTTAAAACCATTCTATCTCTCGCAGTAGGCAAGTGTCATCATCGATGAAAAATAAGACAGGAAGCTAGTCGCTAGTCGTTCACTATTCTGCCCTGTTCGTCTTTACCTCTATGCATGTGGGTAGCCTGCACAGAGCTAGACCCAAAAGTGTAATCCCCTGTTATGTATTCTACTTCAGGATAAGCCTGAATATCCTTTATCATGTCAAGAGTCGGGAAAATGTTGATGACGTAATGTCTCCCACCTTCGAAGGCCGCAGGGACTTTTTCTGTCCTTGAAAGAAAGTACGAGCGCGCTCTTTCTGAATCAGTCCCCTCTCTTGCTATGACCTGAAGCGAATACATCCTGTCCTTGTTCTCTTTCGAATTTGAGGTATGGGATATTATCTCTTGAAGGAGTCTTGGGTCTACCTTTGGAAAGTGTTTCTTGTACAAGGACTGTAGTGCTATGTATGTCCCTTTGATTTCATCATATTCTTTCTGGGCGTCAGCATAGCTTGTATCTGACATATCATTCGTTAGCAGCTGACATGCATAAATATTCATCGAGCTTCAGATTACGTAAGGCAATGCCTACAATTGCGCCAATTACAATACCAGGTTAATAGTGGCGATGAAGCTGTTTAGTTTTGTTCGGGAAAGAACGAATTGTAAGCCTTTATACTTTGCTACTCCATTCTCTTGATATTGTCATTTTTTCCTCTACTTTTTCTTCTTTCCCTCTCTGTTCTCTCTCATGATTTCAAATGCCTCATACTCAAAGATTCCAACATAGCGGGCTTTACAATCTGCGCAGATCTGGATAAAGCCTCTGGGATTTATGAAATCAGCATTGTGTCTACATATGCGGCAAGCATAGTATTATGCACCTCGCCATTTCGTGGATTCTAGCCATAATATCATCTTCTTCTTCTGTTGTTGTTTCTCCTTCTATTGTGCTGCTGATGTTGATGCTGATAGCAAACATCACAGAGCAGAATCATCCAGTCAGCGGTTTAGTAGGATTCTTTCCAGTTAATATGTAATAGTCAGCAGCTGGTTTTGTAGTGCAGTTACACCAGCCACGTAATAAGAAGGCGATTTGTTAATTGAGAATGTCGTATTATTAGTAGGCATCATATCTTTTGTGTAGGCACCTTACGTCCTTCTCCTCAAAAGTATGTGCTGCTATTTGTCGCTGCAGCCATTCCGGGCCGTCAAGCTCGACAAACAACCTATCAGATCCCTGGATATCTTTACTCTTCTTCAATAGAGCCTTCCTTTTCAAAATGATGGGTTCTATTAGTTCAAAATTGTTAACAGACCTAATAGCGTCCATGTGTATCTAGAGGGTGTTGTTCACTTCTGGTTTGTTCTCATTCTGATTAATTTGCTTTTTTAGAAGAGATATTCTTTCATCAATTATTTGTTATAGAGAGTTCAGTATATTAGAAAAAGAAGGAAGGATTGACGAAGTGTAACAAGAGTAGATTTGATTACTAAAAGACAACAAGCTTCAAAGCTAAAGCATGCAGAAGCAAGCACTATCAATACACAAAGAATCGTTCCTTAGTTTTGTTGCCTCTTCTAAAGTAGCTTATCTTCATTGGTTCGACTCCCTTAACTTTCTATGTAAGGTTTGTCATTACAACTTCTTCTTGTAAGCGAGCAGCAGTAATCAAACTGACTGTATATGTAATAATTCCATCTCTGGGATGCCCGTTGCAGAGCTACTCATTCCTTCCTGACAGGCATTTAATGCACCACCAATTTTTGAGCGAGTGAACCACCTTGGTATGGAATCTTATTTGCTTTAGAATCTATGTAATACTCCTCACTTCGATCAAGTTTCTTAAGTTTTCAACAGTGCGATATCCTTCTAAATCCATCAAGCTAGCCTACTCGGATGTGTGAATTTAATCTTTTCCCACAATTGAGGTGTAGTATTATTTCTTCTCATGAGGTGTTATGATATCTCTCAGTCGTACCTTTTATCCCACTATAGAGGATTGGGACAACAATAATGGCAGTGGTAGCTGTAAAGTAAATGGGTAGAACAATATCTCCTTTAGAATTGTCCTCGCGATGGAAAAGGAGGAGTGGAAGCCATTTCGCAATGCTTTAGACAAATCTAAGATAAAGAAGTTTTTTTGATGAAATGTTTGATATTCCTAAATTCTACATGTCAGCTTGCTCTAATTCTGTTCAGTAATACTTCACCCAATTCTTATGTCTATACTGCTTTATCCTCTTACTAAGAGCTGAGTGCATCTCAGATGAGGTTGAACTGATATAGGACGAATTCGAAAGGTTATCCCTGTTGCTAGGGAAAGAAAAAAATGGAAATCACCACCAGCACTACTGCCATCAACTGAAGCAGTTATGACTTTCTCCTACTACTACACCCTAAGGCGGCTGAATCCCCCATGATGAGGCTTGACTCTTGGGTAACTAGGCCATCTAACTGGTTGACTAGTTCTCCAATACTTTCGTCTTGCATCATCTTTACCGTAACTTCATCTGTGTGAGCTCTGTCTCTATAGAATTGCAGCAGCACCCAAATATCCTCATCATCACCGCCTATAGAAAGGGTCTTGGCAATGCTTTCTAAGCCCTCAGGAGCCTTCTCCTACTGTTCGGTTGTTGTTGTGCTGCTGCTCAGATGGTAAATCTCCGGTCTTACCCATGCTTCTTGAACCATTGCACAAATGGCTTCCCAATCTGAGTAATGGCTTCATGGTTCTTTTTGGTGCTCGTATGAAGTTGAGCCCTAGATAACATCCAATCTCCTCTTCTAGTCCTCCTGTGGGTTCAACTTTGTTTTCCATGGAGGAAGCTATGCTAGATGCAATAAATACCTGCACAGGTACAAAAGTATATTATTTATTCTTCTTCAATCTCACCTTGTTATTTGTCGCTGCAGCTGCCATTCTATGGCTTGAAGCTCTAGATAGATGGTTAAAGCGTAGCTAATACCTATAGGAGAGGGAGGAATAGTAACCCAAATGATGAATAACCTACCTTTATAATCTAATTATTAAGTTTAATTTTGGTGAATTCATTGGACTCCACCTATGAGCCATCCTTGTAGACTCTTTAGACTAACCTACGACTTGTAGTCCCAATGCAACATCGTCAGATTTTGGCAATTGTATTTTGCTATAGTTAATTTCGAGGTGTGAATGTTATTACTTGACAGCTCTTCTAGGTCATCTTGCTATAGCTAGACTGGAGGTACCACTAGGAGGATGGTAATAGCGCTTGAGAATCATTCATGTCTTTATTAGATGAGGATATAATAGAAGAATCAATGAGATATGCAAAAGCTGATATCAAATAAAAAATTTCCCAATATTTGAATTATAACCTAAGAAAAAAGTATATTAATTATTATTATCATCGTTAGATAACAATTCTAGTTAGCTTGCTGTTCTACTGAACGTGACTTTTTGCTTGGAAACAAGAAATTTACCAAAGCCCAGCAGCGATATATTAGATGTAGGCTGAACAAGAAGATAATGGATTTTGTCAGCAACGAAGTTACGATACTAGAGGATAAGGGCTACTACATAGTTGGAAGCATTGCAGCCGGCTGCAGTAGCACCGTTGCAGCATGCTGCAACGGTGCTAATACAGTAGTAGCCCAGCCCAATAGAGCGTTAGCTTGGGATTACGATAATGACGAAAGAGATAATAAGATAGAGAGCCTTGGGGGGGATTTGAACCCCCGACCTCTACCTTACCAAGGTAACGCTCTACCAGGCTGAGCTACCAAGGCAACTAGACGAACAATCGAGTCAGCAAACCATATAATAATTATTGGGAAAAGCTTTTAGATCAAGATTTAATTATGCATATCCATATTAACGCAACTTGAGCCTGCGGGGGTTGTAGAGCCTGGCCAAATAGGCTAACAAGATTGGAGACGCGGGACTTAAGATCACATAAATGGGTTATCCCGTCCCTCAGGGGTCCGTGGGTTCAAATCCCACCCCCCGCATCACATACCACCACCACTAGCACCCCCTCCTCTTCAGTCAACTGTGTAAGCGAACTGGAAGAATAATAATAATAAAAAAGACACAGCTTATAAGGACCAAAATCTCTTTTCCTTTGTGTCAAAACTACTCTATCAAGAATCTCCTGATCAATTGTTATATGAATTTACACAGGTCAGAAAGAAGACTATGCAGCTTTTCAAACCGTTAAGAATAGAGGATGCGGTTATGCAATCTGATTCTTTTGGCAGTCCCCCAAATTGGCATATTGCGCATGTCACATGGTTCTTTCAAAAGATCTTGGAAAAGCATCGAGCTACGCTGGAACCAGAAAGCAATAGTAGTAGTGTTGGTGGTAGTAGTAGTTTTAATCTAGAATATCTCAATTCATACTACGAGCAGTTTGGAAAAATTTTGCCCAAGCAAGAGAGAGGTAAATTCCCACGACCTACTGTAAAGCAGGCTCTAGATTACAGGTCATTTATAGACAAAAAGGTAATCAAATTTTTGAAAGAGAGGAGGTTGTGGTCAGCAATATCAACAACAATAACATCTTCTGAAAACGCAAACGCAATAACTCAAGAGCTGCAGTATGACATTATGCTTGGAATGCAACACGAGATGCAGCATCAAGAGCTTATGATATATGATTTTCAGCACTTTTTTGAGCGTTTCCCTGACCCCTCTGACAACTACGAGCCACTAATCATTAATGAGCCTCCAAAAGCATCAGCAGAAATACTAAGAATATCTTCAAAGATGGTAGATATTCCAGGAGGGATCTTCGAGGTTGGATACAATGGCAACACCTTTTCCTACGATAACGAGCTTCCCGAGCACAAAGTATACTTGCAACCCTTCAAAATGGACGTGGCCCCTGTAACCAACGGCGAATATATGAAATTCATAGAGGATGGTGGCTATGAAGATTACAGATACTGGCTAGCCGATGGATGGGAACTAGTAAAGGAGCAGCAATGGAATGCGCCGCTATATTGGGTGCAAGAAGAAGAAGGAGAAAATAATGTTTGGAAAAAGAAGGATTTTCGTGGCCTGCGCAGAATCGATCCTGATGAGCCTGTAGTCAACGTCAGTTACTATGAAGCAGATGCATATGCACGCTGGGCCGGTAAAAGGCTTCCAACTGAGGCAGAATGGGAAAAAGCCGCGAGCTGGAATGAAGAATTGCAGACAAAAACGCTATACCCATGGGGTGATCAGGGGCCAACACCCAAACATACCAACCTCCTTGAATCCTACCTCTGGGGTCCATCCAAAGTAGGGGCTTATCCTGCAGGCAAGAGTCCTTATGGCTGTCACCAAATGATAGGAGATGTTTGGGAATGGACATCATCAGAATATGTACTGTATCCAGGCTTTAGGGCAAAATTTTCTGAATACACTGACAAGTGGACCATAAACCAAAAAGTGCTGAGGGGAGGCTGCTTTGCAACACCTACGGCGCAGATACGCAACACCTATAGAAATTATTTCAAGCCGCACGAAAGGATACTATTTGCAGGTTTTCGTTGCGCCAGAGACGTTGTTTAACACGGCGAAAGGAGAGCCAGATCAAACCATCTTCTTATATCTGTAAGGTTCTTCTCCACCGTAAAGCCGCAATCTTCAGCAAGCGCATCAATTTGGCTCAAACTGTATTTGTAAGAATTCTCTGTGTGGATACTCTCACCTTTTCTGAGTGCAAAAGTTTTGTCCAACGCGGCTATGTACAGCTGTTGGTCGGTTTTTGAAACTATATGCATTTCTATTCTATTTAGCTCACGGTTGTAGAATGTACAGTGTTCAAATTTTTCAAGCTCGAAATTCCCACCAAGTTCTCTATTTATCCTTGCCAGCAGGTTCAAATTGAATTTGGCTGTTATCCCAGCCTTGTCATTATAGGCTGCATTTAACACTGACTCGTCCTTTTGCAAATCAAAGCCTACAAGCAGAAAATCGTCTGTATGAAGTTTTTCCCTTACTGTTCTAAGTAAAGATCGTGCCTCTGTAAGTTCGAAATTGCCAATGCTTGAGCCTAGAAAGAGTACGAGCTTTGTGTAGGGAATATTGTTGTTGATGTTGTTGTTCTCCTCCTCCTGAGTAGCCATGCATTCAGCAGCCGCCATATCGATACCCCGGTCATAATCTGACCTAATTCCAATGATGCTGGCATTTGGAAATTGTGATCTCAATTTGCTCTCACTCTCTATCAATATGCTGTTTGATATATCGATTGGAAAGTAGTGGATTCTCTTTTTCTGTGATGATAAGTAGCTGAGCAGAATAGCTGTCTTGTAGCTGCTCCCACTTCCAAGCTCTATTATCTTGATGTTGCTGCCTGCCAACTTTGAAATCAGTGGTGCATGCTTGTTAAGTATAGATGCCTCAGTCCTTGTAAGGTAGTACTCCTGCTGAAGGCATATCTGCTCAAACAGTTGTGAGCCTACCTTGTCGTACAAATACTTAGGACTGAGATACTTGTTGTCTTTGCTTGCTAGGCACCTTGCAACGTCACTTGCAAACTCTTCAAACTCTTTATTATTATTTTGTTGAAGCGTCAATATTTGCTATATCTCTCTAATCCTTATCCATAAGCTTTGTGAATATAGCACCATCTCCATGCCTTGTTGGGCAACGCTACCATTACTAGATAACACTAAACTCATTACAATCAGTATATATGTACACACCACACACAGCAGATATCAGAATTGACCAAGCGACAAACTAGGCCAATTATATACTACTAGCACAAGTCTCTTTTGCAATCCTCGCTTTATTTCACGCGCGCGCCACTTAAGTATTGGTTAGCCTATGCGTCACCTTGTCCTGCATAGTTTCTTTTCCTTATGGTCCTGAAAATGCATCTTGCAAAAGTCATTGTCACACTCGTAGCAATGCCAACCAGAAAGAGTGTAACAGACTATACACTTGCCTATCGGTTTGTTGTAGTCGTAGTTTTTTCTTAGTCTTGTAGGAGATATTTTTTGTTGCTTTGACTGTGCCTTCATATGTCATATGCCTCAGGGGACTAGAGAACTACTAGGAAAGTGCATTTACTTCAGAGTCCTCAAAAAACATAACCATTGTTGACGCTATAACCCAATGTTTTCAATTAACAAACCTATTATTTAAGCATTGACTGCGCATCTGAACATTTAATATGTTTCAGAAATGTTATGAGTTCCCATGCCTGTACCAAAGGGCAAGACTCTCATTGAAGTAACTGTTGTTGGGCCTGATAGGAAAGGCGTCGTAGCCGATATTACCAACTTTATCTTCAGAAGTGGCGGTAACATCGAAAAGATAAACCAGAACGTCCTCCGCGGCCTTTTTGGCATGCAGTGTGAGGCATCATTTGCAGAGGAAATCGGCAGGGAGCAGCTGGACCTTGGTCTAAAACAGCTTGCCAAAAAGTTGTCAATGGAAATAAAAGTTCATTATCAAGAGCCTAACCGACTCCAAAATGTTGCAATATTTGTAAGCAACGAACCTGAATGCGCTCTCAGGCTACTGCAAGCTAAGAAAAAAGGCCAAATAAGAGCCAATATCTCCGTTATCATTGCAAGCGAAACCACGCTCAAGTCAGTTGCAGCTGATGTCGGAATACCCTTTCACGCAATAGTTCATAGAGATCAGGCAGAGGCAGAAAACAAAATCCTGCAACTAATCGAGCAGTACAATATTGATCTAATAGTGCTGGCAAGGTATATGCGCATACTGACACCAAACTTTGTTTGGCGTTATCCAAACAGGATAATCAATATACATCCGTCACTTTTGCCTGCATTTCCTGGGGCATATGCATATGTTCAAGCATATGAGCGGGGCGCCAAGATAATAGGATGCACCGCGCACTTTGTAACTGAAGACCTTGACCAGGGTCCAATAATTCACCAAGAATCGTTCAAGGTATCGACTTCTGATACACTTGATACTATCAAGAAAAAGGGTCAGGAACTTGAAGCGGCGACCCTTCTTGAGGGAGTCAGGCTCTACCTTGAAAACAAACTTGAAGTGTACTGGAGGAAGGTCTATATCAAAGAAGAAGATAAAGAAGAAATTAATAATCGACAACAGAAAAACAAAAGGTAGTTAATGGGTACAAGCCTGCTTATTGCATAATGTCAGCGCTGGTATTTGGCATGACCGACTATGATTTTAGAATCACACTCAAAAAAATCAAGCGAGCTATAATACCTCTGGGCTCCCTAGAGCAACACGGTGCTCATTTGCCAGTATCTACTGATTCTCTTATCTCGGAATATGTCGCAAGGCTCCTAGCAGAAAAAATTGGCGCGTTTGTGCTGCCTGTGATTTCATATGGTATCTCATTTGAGCATAAACCAATGTTCAACGTGTCGATTCGCAACTCGACGTTGTCTACAATGTTATGTGACACATGCATTTCACTTGCAGAAAACAAGATAAGGGAAATAATAATCCTAAATGGCCATCATGGGAATACAGGGGCGATCCAGTACATTCCGCAGGAGGTACATAGCAAGATACATACCACTACTGCAGATATCAATATTCATATCTTGCATTACTGGCAGATGATGAAGCCGGACTTTGACCATGCAGGTGAAGTTGAAACTTCGCTTCTATTGGCAATCTCACCTGAACTTGTTCATATGGATCGAGCCAGGCCAAATTCTAAGAGTCTATCCAAGTCAAGGGCAGCTTATAGCAGTCTCACTAATGCTCCGGGGTCTTTTCCCAAGATTACCGGCAATGGGGTTTGGGGAGACCCTATGAGGGCTACTGCCTCAAAAGGTGACAAGCTAATAAAAGAAATCATTGCAAACCTGACCAATACAGTAGCTGAGCTTAGCTGAGAATCATGTTGATTATTCTACTTCCTATGTGAGTTTTAGAAGAAAAGACAGATAAAATCTTCTATAAACACTTTGTCTACGGTATAGAAATATTCAATTTACCTTT
>CAYWRR010000035.1:0-3098 GCA_964460425.1 uncultured Nitrososphaera sp. | reverse complement strand
AATATTGTTACTATTATTGTCACGCAAAACATATGTCGACTCTACTTTGGGGAGGAGTCATAGTATTATTATTATTGTTACTACTACTGCAGCCTCTACCATCAATAAACAAAACTGCTAGAATTGAAGGCTGTAGGAGAGGCTCTTATGAGATATATGTATGTGTATGTATATGTGTATGTATAGATCTATATGTCCTCTGCATTGCTTCCTCTTGCATTTTTATTTCAAGGAGCTGGAGCTGTACTGTAGGTTCCTGCTTATTAGGATTGTAAGCCACTAAACGGGCCATCGTCGCTGCAGTTTTTTGCGTAACCATAATGTCTACAAAAAATAGGCAAATATATGGTGTAGCGATCCTAACATATGCTATCTTTGGATGTATCTATGTTATTCTAGCGTCAATTTTATTGTATATGATGCTATAATATGCTACTAACAGCTTATTTCAATGCCAGGTAATAGGCATATAGACCTTGTCTGTATCGGATGAATTGGCTAGTAGAATATCTTAAATTACTCCTAAAAGATCATCTTTGGGTACCAACTTAAGGTGAGATATGATCTATGTCAATACAGCAACAACAACCTGTGCCCATAGTCCTTTTAAAGGAGGGCACTAGTGAAACAAAAGGCAACCAAGCACAGAAAAACAACATCACTGCAGCAAAGGCAATAGCAGAAATTGTGCGCTCAAGCCTTGGTCCAAGAGGAATGGACAAGATGCTTGTAAACAACATTGGCGATGTGACAATAACAAATGACGGTGCTACAATTCTCAAAGAGATAGATGTTCAGCATCCAGCAGCCAAGATGATGGTAGAGATTAGCAAGGCTACAGACAATGAGGTGGGAGATGGCACGACCTCAACAGTTGTTCTTGCTGGATCTCTCTTGTCCAAAGCCGAAGAACTGATAGCTAAGGATGTTCATCCTACTGTCATAGTCGACGGTTATAGAATGGCATCTGAAAAAGCTATTGAAGTGCTAAAGAATGCATCAACAAAAGTTGAGCCGGCAGACAGGCAAATACTTGGCAAGATAGCACGTACAAGCATGGCTTCTAAGCTTGTCTCTGTGAATGCAGAACCTCTATCTAAGATAGTAGTAGACGCAGTAATAGCTGTAGCAGAAAAGGCTAGCGATAATAATAAGAGTGATAACCTCAGAGTAGACACTGATAACATAAAGGTCGAAAAGAAGGCAGGAGGATCCGTAGAAGATACCAAGCTGATTCAGGGCATTGTGCTTGACAAAGAAGTTGTACACGGAGCTATGCCAAAGCGTATTGAGGATGCAAAGATAGCTTTACTCAATGCTGCATTAGAAATTGAAAAGACGGAAATGAGCGCAGAGATCCACATTTCTGATCCACAGCAGATGCACATGTTCTTGGAAGAGGAGAATCGTATGCTCAAATCTATGGTAGATAAAATATCCGCTTCAGGCGCAAACGTACTTCTATGTCAGAAGGGAATTGATGATTTGGCGCAGCATTACCTTGCAAAAGAAGGGATACTAGCTGTCAGAAGGGTAAAGGAAAGTGATATGAATAATCTTGCAAAGGCGACTGAAGGTAGAGTGCTATCTAACATAGATGAACTTTCCGAGGCTGACCTAGGTTATGCTAAACTAGTAGAAGAGCGCAAAGTAGAGACTGACAAATGGGTTTTTGTTGAGGGATGTAAGAATCCCAAGGCTGTCTCTATCTTAGTAAGGGGCGGATCTCAACGGGTTGTTGACGAGGCTGAAAGGTCAGTCCATGATGCCATAATGACTGTCAAAGACGTAGTAGAATACCCATACATTACTGTAGGTGCAGGAGCGCCGGAAGTTTACATATCCCAAAAGATTAGAGAATGGTCAGCTTCTCTTTCAGGAAGGTCTCAGCTAGCAGTAGAAAGATTCGCAGATAGTGTAGAAGAAATTGCAATAGCTCTAGCAGAAAACGCAGGAATGGATCCTCTAGACACTCAAACACAGCTGAGAGCTAAAGCAGCACTAGCGAAGCCCAAATATGGTGTAGATGTAATTAACGGCAAGGTCGCAGATATGGCTGCAAAAGACATTTACGAACCACTAAAAGTCAAAGAACAAGTAATCAGCGCGGCTACAGAGGCATCATCTATGATCTTGAGGATAGATGACGTAATTGCTGCATCTAAGTCTAGAGAAAGCGCTCCTCCACCCGGTGGCATGGGTGGCCCAAATCCCTATATGGGCATGTAAATTAAAGAAAGAAAAACATACATTCCGCATTTCCTTTATTTTCCTTTTTTTTATTCGCTCCTAGCTGACTACTATATGCACACATGTACTTCAAACAGCATATGCCAGAGGGCTCTGTTAACTTAAGCCAAGTTCTCTTGCCTTAAAGCGATATTGGCTCTTTTCTTTTCTATAATGGGTAGCTGCTGATTGCTTTTGCTATTAGACTGATCGGTATCCTAAGCACGTAATACACTTATACTATTTGAAGCTAGCCTGATAAATCAAAAGTCTATATTGACAGCATGTCTGACTTTTGCGGTGTTTTGGCCGTGAAAGTTGGTAATGAGTCCTTAAGTTAACAGAGCCTTAGTCAGTAGAGCGCAGCTTAATAGGGGACAAGACGGCTTTTGCTGCCTACATTCTGGCTATAATAATAAAAAGGTCCCTACAGCAAATGACTTCTCTACTTCTTTAGCATTACTAAGGAAATGCGTATACTATTCAATACATGTACCTCAGCAGGAGAACTAGGCGAAATACAGTGTACCGTTAGTGTCGTGGCTATCTAAAAATTTTTAATTATTATCATTCTTTTAAAATCTAGTCAATATATTCAGAATATTCTCTCGCTACATTTATATTCTATGCGTTTCTTCTATTAAAATGTAGATGGATGTTATTCTTAGTCATAATGGTTGTATCATTTGTCAAAACACTGGCCATCTAGAATCGTTATCAACAGGATGTTCATTCTGCAATGGTACGGGTGAATATACCAAGGCTGCTGAGAGTTATATGAAATCTCATCCTTGCCAGTGTATCTATTATGACAGAAGGAATTGCAGTTTGTGCGGCAAGAAGTGCCACCATGCTACAAACAATAAACC
>CAYWRR010000034.1:0-14139 GCA_964460425.1 uncultured Nitrososphaera sp. | reverse complement strand
CGATCTACTCCACATGCCTGAATATCCTGCTCTACTAATAGATCATTTCAAAGACTTGCGAATGCTGAGATAAAAAACCACATAATCTAAATCTTTGACATCGTTCGATGAGAAGATTCAATATATGAAGAAGAAGAAGAAGGAACCTAGACAAGAACCTAATAGTCCAGCAATAGTCGAAAAGTGTGCATGTCCAATTGCCGATCTCTGGTTTGAAAACTTATATAGGTAGATAAAAGTGAATTGGATCAATGGTTGAAAAGATGACAGCTGTTTGGCTTATTATTCTCACTATCTTAGTTTGTGCTGCAGTACCAGGCGTGTTGATCTGGCTAACCTCAGCTCCCACAAGGATGCTAATGTGGCTTGACGTGATGGACAGTCAGCCAAAGTATGGAGTACTAGGATAGAAAGCAGGTATAACTTGATTTTATTTATCTTATCAATTATGCCAATGACGTTTGAAGGGTCAAAACCAAGAAGTCTATTCTTTTCAATGTTGATGCTCGCCGGGCTGATCGGTGGTGCCGTTCTTGCCACCTCCATCTTCACTACATACTTCCGATCTCAAGATCCGGTTAACCAGTGCGTAGACGATCCAGAATCTCAGCCTTTTCAGCTATCCATTCCAATTACTGTAATAGAGGACGGCTTTCCTGCTGTAGTTCCAAAAGGCGTTGGTATCAAAGACGGCTGTATACGCCCTGTGCATACCGTTGAAGAAAACGTAGTTCGAGTAACATACAGCAGACCAAACGACTTTACACTTGGACATTTTCTGTATTACTGGTTAGGGAACGATCTACTGCAGTATGATACAAAGGTATATGTTAATGGCGCCGCCTACACTGAGGGAGATCTTCGTGATATTGTATTAGAGCAAGGGGACGAGATTAGGATTGAATTCGTAAGCAGAAACTAATTATAAAATGCATTTTAAAGTAATAACAACGTGAAAGAGGTTCGTAGCGAGATAGAGATCAACAGTTACCCTGAAAATGTGTGGAGAATCCTTATCGATTTCGCTAGTTACGACCGATGGAATCCCTTTATTAACAAGATAATTGGTCTTCCAACTGAGGGAAGCAAGATTGACATATATATAGAAAGCCCTAGTGGAAAGAATAGAAAGTATTCGCCTAGGATTACTAAGGTAAAAGAAGGGCGCGAGCTTCGATGGTTTGGGAAAAGTTCCCTTCCAGGCTTTCTAAACGCTGAGCACATTTTCACTATCGAGGAGCTGCAGCCAGAGCGTGTACGCTTTGTCCAGCGTGAGCTGTTTGATGGATTGCTCACTACGCTTTTTGGAAAAGGCCTTGATGCAGATGTCAGGCAAGGCTTTCAGGATATGAACAATGCCTTAAAGAAGCGCGCAGAGCGCAGCAGTAACTAGCAAAAAATATTTATTTATATTTCTGCGAAGCTTAGTAGCGGTGCCAAATTATTACGAGATACTAGGAGTCTCCACTGATGCCAGTCAGGCTGAAATAAAGAAATCTTTTCGCAATTTGGCATTACAACATCACCCAGATAAGAATAAGAACTCTGAAGAGTCAAAGCAAAAGTTCATGAAGATAATCGAGGCATATGAAGTGCTTTCAGATGAGCAAGCAAGGAAGAACTATGACAGCAGTACCTTACAAAAGCGTGGGACTAGAACAAGATGGACGCCATCAGCAGATTTTGGGACCGTGTACAGCTACGAGGAAATCAAGCGCCGGTATAGACCAAACAATGTTGGGGGAGGTATGTGGGATATCAGTGACAAGGCCAGTTTCGGAATGTGGAAGGCAACAATACTCTTGTTTGCGTGCTTGGCCGCATTACTAATATACATCATGCTTCCGAGCTAGCGGTTGTGCCTTTTTCTTTTGCGCTTTTGCTCTCGTTCTTCTTCTTTATCTTTACTAGATTTGCTCTTATCATACGTAGCATACCTAAAAGCGAAAAAAGTCCCAATTGCCAAGCCAGGCATGGCAATAATAATCGACAGTCCTATCATCAGCGACAGAAAGACAGCCAAAATACCACAGCTTAGTGAACCGATCATAACCGTTAGAATCGCAGATTTTGTTGCAGCCAAGTTACCTCTTGTAATAATTATCAGTATAAAAGTTGTTTTCTGAGTTGTCGGCTCTGTTAAGCATTACTACCTCCAATGACAAACTTGTTATTGAACCGTATTATTCTGTCAGCAGCAGCAACGGAAGACATGAACGTATATACAGAAAGAACAAGATTTCTTCAACCAGTTACAATACGTACATAACATGTCTATGTATGTGTATGTATGTCGCTGCTGATCTGAGGCTCATAGAACTAATAATGATAATAAAATACGAGTACAATCATACCTCATCATAGCTGCTAGTTCTTCTGTCCTATTGCGATTCATTTAGTCATGAAAAGCTAGGATATGTTCCTAGCTATACGAATTACAATAGCATAGCAGGGTTGTCGCTCAAAAGGAATAAAAAGGGACCAAAATCAAAGGCGAACCAAGGAGGACTACAATGCAGATAGTTGCAATAGGCAGCCGAGTTTTTGTTACGAGTTTCCAGCTTGCAGGTGTGAAAGGAATCAAGGTGGAAACATCGGCACAAGCGTTAACTGAAATCAATAAGATGGATGAAAACAGTGGAATTGGGCTGGTGCTTTTGAGTGACGACATAGGAAAAGATATTCGCTACCAGCTTACAAGCCTAAGAGCAAAGAGGCCTATTCCTCTCATCTTTGAGTTGCCATCACCAGGAAGCAAAAAAGAAAGAGTTGACTATCGTTCGCTTCTGAAGCAAATTCTTGGAGTATAGTCAGACTAGATCGCAGGATCTTCCACATTTTGTGTACTATCCTTAATATTTCAGTGCGTCTTCAAGAGATTATATGACGGTCTAGCATTCATGGAGCCACTAGTAGAAGGAATTATAGCAAATCTCATTTTTCATACATGAAAGATTGCTTCGTATCATAATGTATCCATCCAGTAGCTTCTAGCTCCTATAGGATTAACATGAAATCCGGCACAGCAAAAAGGCAGTAAAGACTGTGGTGAATATCGGTTGGGACCTGGCTTAACAATACTGATATGTATAATATCCTATAATGGAGACTCAGCTATATATGGCAATGTCAGAGTTTTGGTCAGGCGATGTTCAATCTCTTTAATGCTCTTGACTTTAATAAATGGCTAATCCGTCTTTAATGTAATACAAGTTCACACTTTCGTTTACGATCAGAGTATCTAGTTATTTTTTTCACTTGATCGTCGATGAGGTAATCCAGGTACATGAAGCGTAAGACTCAAAACGAGTCCCTGCATTGCCGATATGGGTTTTTGCCTGTCGCAATAAGGTACGAACTTCGATATCATACGCATATACAATATTACTTCCTTAAAACAACAGTAGAAGAGCATAACGTAGCCCTGAAATATCAAAATTCTTCTAGATAAAACCTACATCACCCATTCGAGTTTTTCAGTACCTTATCGTTCTCTACAATATATAATAACCAGAAATCGATAATGAATTGTGCATGAAAAGGAAGCAGACAATAATTTTTTTTTTGATGGCAACAGCACTACTCATCACAGGTCAATCAATAGCTTTCAGCTATTGGGAAGTACATGAAAACAACAACAGGCATGTGAGGAAAACATTGTTATCTGGGGACATGAATAATAATAATGATGTTATTATCCCCACTCAACTCAGCAGCGGTGGTTCTAATAATACATTTCAAGTTTTGCAAGATCCAACTCCACCAACCATATCTGATCCTAACATAAGAGTTGAAAAGGTTATCACCGGCCTAGAAATGCCTACAAGCATGGCATTTTTGGATAACGATGACATCATCATAACACAAAAGGATAACGGCAGATTACGCCTTGTATCAAACGGCATGCTCCAGCCGCAACCAATACTTCAGGTGCCTGTTCTAAACAACAGCGAGCGAGGATTGCTTGGCGTGGCTATCGCAAACACAACTGCTACTAGTACAACAAAGACCATGTTTCTATATTATACTGAACCCGTTGGAGATCAAGTGAAAAACAGGGTCTACAGATACGAATTGAACGACACAGGCAACGTTACTGGAGGGCAGCTTATTCTGGATCTGCCTGGCGAACCGGGACCCAACCATGATGGCGGTAAGATAGCAATTGGACCTGATCGCATGCTATACTTGGTATTAGGAGATCTCAACAGGGATGGAATGCTCCAAAATATAATGGATGGTCCTCCACCGGATGATACATCTATCATATTGAGAGTTAATTACGACGGAAACGCGGTCGGGAATTCCCCCTTAGTGGATGGAGGAACAAATCTAAGTAAGTATTATGCTTATGGTATACGAAACAGCTTTGGTTTTGACTTTGATCCACTAACAGGGATCCTTTGGGACACTGAAAACGGTCCTGCTGACTTTGACGAAATAAATATTGTTTTACCCGGCTTTAATAGTGGGTGGCAGAGGGTGATGGGGCCAATTGAGAGGAAAGGAATCACTACAGAAGATCTCGTGCAGTTTCAAGGATCGCATTATGCTGACCCAGTTTTCAGCTGGCTACGATCTGTCGGTGTCACTGATATAGAAATATTCAACTCTTCAAGCCTTGGTGAAAGGTACACTCACAACATGTTTGTAGGCGACATCAACAACGGCAACTTGTACTTCTTCACCATAAACAGCAACAGGACTGGGCTTGACCTAGGAGACATTTCTGGCTTGGAAGATTTGGTGGCCGACAACGACGAGGAGCTAAATGCACTAATATTTGGCAGGGAATTCTCCGGCGGTATTACTGATATTGAAACAGGGCCGGATGGTTATCTGTACATCCTGACATTAGCCGGGGATCTGTACCGTATCGTACCAGGAGCACCGGCCGCTTCATCCATCCTATAAAGCAATCTTTTGGTCTTATACTTCAGGCTCGCTCCATTTATCTTGGGGAGAAAGGCAGTACCAGCAGCAGCAAAATAATAACTGCTCATTAGTAACAGTATTGAAGCTAGGCGATAATCATAATAATGCTTGACCTTAGTATATTGTGAGCTTTAGGCCACCCGCGTTTGGAGCATGAGATCCTATACTGACACTGACTGTAGTATGGTCAGGGACAAATTCATTGATGTCAAATTCAACTGCACTAGCACCCTGCTGACTATGGTCAACTGTTACAGTAGTTACATTGTCAAGAAGACTTCTTGGTATTCGGATAGTCAAAGTGGCATCAGGAGCAATAGTACCATTCACGTTTGCATCTATCATTATCCTTTTTTGATCTTGATTAACACTAATTTCCCCAATGCTGACTGCAGAAGGAGAGAGTATCTCTATTGGAAAGAGCATCTGCTCTCTTTCGCCTATGGAATCAAGCGTGTATATTTGGTAGCCGCCATAGTATATTTTCCCGTCAGGTGACTGTGCGATTCCAACCGTAGGTACGAATGGGAAGTGTGAAAGTTCTATCTTCAGTTCTTCAACTATGCTCTTTTTATCCTCACTCAGCCTTATAGCATAAATATCACCTGTGAAACTGCCAAATAGAAACATCCCTTTGAGCTCCGGCACAGCATCGCCTTCATAGTAAATCATCTGTGTTGGTGCTATTGTATCCCAGTAGCTTCTCAGTGGCTTGATTGATGAGTCGTTCGCTCGCTCAGGAGGTAGGTTGGCCGGTTGGGAAGTGGGAAAACCGTAATTCCCGCCCTTTGTTATAAGGTTTATTTCATCGTAGCGAACGTCGCCGTTTTCAGTAACCAGACCTGTCCCGTCATAATCAAATGCAATACCATACATGTTTCTGTGCCCTATTGTGTAGACAGGTGAGTTTGGATAGGGGTTATCTTGCGGTATTGTGCCATCTTTATTTACGCGCAATACCTTACCTAACACTATCGATGGATCTTGGGCGAAAATGTGCTCAGTAGCATCACCAACAGTGATATACAACTTGCCGTCAGGCCCAAAAGCCATAGCCCCACCCGAGTGATAGCCACGTGAAGCAGGAATATTATCCATTATTACTGTCGGATCAGTGCCTATGTTGTTATTGTCTGTGAATCTTAAAACACGGTTGATGACTTTACCGCCATTACCATCTTCAACATCCACTAAAGCGGTATAGTATACGTATAGGTGGTGGTTGACATTAAACTCAGGATCAATGGCAAGCCCAAGCATTCCCTGCTCCCAGCTAGCATAAAGGTCGTCTACACTTGCAAACGGCTTGTCTAGGATCTTATGTTCCGGTGTCATTATTCTTATTGCACCTGTGTTTTTTTCAGTAAAAAAAAGCCTTCCATCCGGAGCGAAGACCATGCTTGTGAGCATGGTGATGGTTGTCCCGTCATTCCTCTGGAAGGCATCATTCGTATCACCATCAAATTTCCAATGACCAATCAAGCCAAATGGGACATCTGCCATATCAAATAGCTGTTTGATTTCATCCTCGACAAGCGCTCGGTCATACATCCTAAGTTCGTCAATAATACCTGACCATCTATTGCATGATGAGCAGTAGGCTGCAGATCCAATCCTCAACGGCACGCCCGGATCCGCATTATACTGCCCTAGAAATTCTGTTTCGCCAACAAGTAGTCCGTTCATGTACAGTCTGACTCTGGAGCTGTCAAAAGTGCCGGTTATGAGCGTAAACTCATCTTTTGGGATCTGAATTTGAGGAGGAGAAAAGAGCGTCCCGTTGCTGTTGAAAACTCCAAAACGAAGAGTTGCAGCTTCGGAACCAGGTTGGTCGCCAGCACTTCTAAAAACGTCAAATTGCCACCCAGATGTTTGAGCTCTATTGCTATGGGAAACGATGTGTGCATAAGGCTCTATCGTTGTAGACTGCATCCAGAACGAAATAGAGAATTGCTTTGAGTTAAGCTGGTGGGAATTCATTATCTCTATTGACTCTCTATATTCACCTCGCATTTCAAGTGCCTGACCAAACATTCCATTGACAAATAGCACATTAGCAGTAGTTAGGGGATTTATAAGCGATGAATTGCCTACGACTTCATTTACCTGAATTTCATTTAGGAGAAGGTCACAATGCATTGTACGGCTATATTGCTGGCATCCAAAGAGCTGAGCTGATGGTATCTGTCCATAGGCTAAAAAAATAGACTGCAATATGAGCATCATAGTGGAAGCAAGAGAGAAGGCGCTAAGATAGGGGCTCATAGGAAAATAAGGTTATGAAAAATAATTTAATCGTTAAGACACACGCATCGAGACACAGACACATTGTTCATATAATGTAGACATCAGAAGACTGTTCCTGTAAAGTCACTACAAAAATACACATTAATCTATATCATGTGACTTGCTTTATAAGCTGAAGCATCCTCTCTGCAACATTTTCTCCATAAGGGTTGCGTTCGATCTTAGCGTCAAGCATCATTTCGACAACATTGCTCAACGGGTCGCGCCGATGTAAAGGAAAAAGAACATTTGCTTTCAAAAGGAGCGTCTCCCAACGCTCTGAGACGTGTCTCAAGGTAACGCACGGCCGTCTAAGTACAATGGCCTCTTCCTGAACTCCACCTGAATCGGTCATGACGAGTCGACAATTTTTCAACAAATAAAGAAATTCCAAATAACCTGCTGGCTCTATGGCAATGACGTTTGGAGGCAGCGTAATGCCATAACGATCTAAGTTGTTTTTTGTCCTAGGATGAATGGGAAAGACTATCTTATGGTCTATACCAGATAGATGTTTTCTTAACATCTCAAGCCTGTCACGTTGGTCGACGTTTTCTTGCCTGTGTATAGTAAGCAACAAATACTTATCAGGGAGGTCATAATGCTTCCCATATTCGTCTGCGACGTTTGCAAGCCTCCTACAGACATCTACTACAAGATTACCAGTTACCGTAACATTCTTGTCTATTTCCTCATAAGATAGAAAAGTCCTGGCAAGTTCAGTTGGAGGAAATAAGTAGTCTGATATAGAATCGATCTTTATCCTTACCCTTTCTTCTGGTACGCTAAGATCAAAGCACCGGAGGCCTGCTTCAATGTGCACAAGCGTGGAGCCAACTTCCTTCGCTGCTAGTGCACCTGCTAGGCTAGAATTCGTGTCGCCATATACTAGAATATGTGGGGGCCTAATCTCTCGTAGGAACTTTAGCATGTTTTCCTTCAATGTAGCAACATCTGACGTATCGCAGCGAAGGTCATAATCAGGTTTGACCTTTAACTCATCAAAAAAAATGCTCTTCATGTTGTCAGAATAGTGCTGTCCTGTGTAGATCAGTGCATGGTTGCCCTGGCTATCTAGCAATTGTACGAGGTCGGCGAGCTTAATGATTTCTGGTCTTGTACCGGCTATCGTAACAATGTCTACGAGATTTTTTTCTATCTGCATTTTTAACAGATTATTACATGTCTACATTATATTTCTAGGGTATAGAATCATGCTGCACCTGCCAAGTGTTTTCTGCCTTTTTTTCCTTCATAAATCCATGTGCAGTCTTGGTGCTTGCCCACGACTTGATTGTAAATGCCCTAATGAAGCTGACAAACCAGTAATGTGAAAACGGCAGGAAGAGGGGTACCTGAGCCGCGTAGGCAAAACCACGCCACCCATATTCTTTTATCAATACTGCAGCTTGCAATGCAAAGAGGATGCCTGTCAGCATAAACCATATACTCAATGGCATGTACGCGTAGGTATAAGGATAATAATCATACATGAGGTAATGAAGAGCTGCAAAAGCAGGAATCATGAGCATGATAAAGCCAGTTACAGCAGCAATTGGATTTAGCCAGAATATGTGGCCAACAATGTCTGATCGATCCGCAATCCTGGTTCCAAGCAAGTCGATGAATCCTTTAGCCCATCTTGCTCTCTGCCTCAGCATGAAATCAAGTGTTGGTGGTTTTTCATCATAGTTTATGGACAGCGGCGCAAATGCTATCCTGTAGCCCTTCCTTAGCAATCGAAAGGTTAACTCATAGTCATCCACAAGATGATTGGCAAACATACCTACCTCTGACAGGATGTCTTTTCTGATAATATAGCCTGTGCCTCCAAGCTGACATCGGCGACCAATGCAGGTCCTTATTGTCATAAATGGAGTAGACCAGAGATCACCTTCTAGTGCAAGCATCCTAGTTACGAAGTTAAAGCTCCTGTTGCTTGGAATGTACCTGCCTTGAACTGCACAGTAATTGCCGTCAAAGAGAGGTAGTGCTTTCTCAAGGAAGTCACGTGTAAGCAGTCCATCACTGTCAAGTACCATTATGTAATTGCCACTTGATTTCTCAACCCCAAAATTCAATGCGATTCCCTTGCCTGCCTCCTTTGTCCGCAGGTCAAATACCTTCACCCTTGGATCGTTAACCTTGGCTTCATCATAAGTTCTGTCAGAGCAATTATGGCATATTACAATGACTTCGATTTTTTGATACGTCTGCTTAAGGCAGTCGAGTACAGTCCTTTTTATGACACTCTCCTCGTTTCTTGCTGGGATTACTATACTGCATAGCTCTATCTGGTCGCGGAACCTTTCAGAAGCCATTTCCTTCATCTTTAGTTGGTAGTTTCTGACCCTGCCATATACCCCAAGGTACAATGCGAATATCACGATCAACATGAATACATAGATTAGGTTGAAGCCTAGTATTGGCAATGTAAAGTAAGTTAGATCGAAATCGCTGTCTACTAGAACTTCTATGCCATATATCCGCGGGTATGTTGATGCCGTGAGTACTAGAGCCCAAAGTGCAATTACAATAAAAAAGAATGCTATCCATACTTTTTCGGCCATTTAGTTACACCTTCCACAACGAATTAAGGTCACAGCGTTACTGAAATCAATGGTGCTGTATTCGCATTTATTTATTACCATGCTCTCTATATGGTACTACCAAGCAAACAGGTTCTGAAAGTAATTGAGCATCTGTGACACTCTATCTATTATCTGTGTGAATATATCCTGAGGCTTGGTGATTTCGTATTCTCTAAACTCTGAGACGATATTTCCATTTGCGTCGCTTGCAGTGACCATTACTATCCGTGAGGGCGGCTGTATATCTATCAATGCTTTATACAAGTTGTCTTGGTCTCGGAATAGCCCATCAATTCTGAGCTGACCCTCATGCACATACTTGACCTCTCTTGTCCTTAGGCTTGACTCATCTGTTATCCTAACCTTGAAGACATTCTTGCCCTCGTGCAACTCCGTAGTAAGTATCTCTATCTGAGGCGCGGCCCGATCGTTCTCAACTATTTTTTCTTTTTGTGGACTGTTTTCAGGAAGTGGAGGAGGCAACATTGGGATTGATTGTGCGCTAGCAGATCTTCCAGCTGAAACCGTTAATGCAACTAGCAAAAAAGCAATAGCGAGTTCCTTCAATGAAGGGAAATTGATATTAAACAATTTAAAAGTCATTGCTTGACATCTATAACAGAGCATGATATACTATAATATAATGTCCCACTATTAGAAATTTAGAGTATTTAGTAATGGCAGACAAATCATATATTATATTATGACAGAGGGGGATTTCTAACTATATAAATAAGCGTGGCACTCACCCTTCTCGATGAATATTCTCACCATCGGGGCTCACCCTGATGACGTTGAACTTGGATGCGGTGGTCTGTTGCTAAAGGCTTCCCGGCAGGATCGTCATAATATCTTCATGTATACCTTAACGCGAGGAGGAGCTTCGGGTGATCCTGAGGAGCGGACAAAGGAGCTAATGAAATCTGCAAAATTCATAGGGGCAAAAAGATTGTGGATTGACAATTTCGAAGATACCAAACTATCGCTTTCAAGCGATCTTATCAATCATATTGAGTTTTTTATAAAGAAGGCTGAACCTGACATTGTGCTTACTCACTCTCTTGGCGATACACACCATGATCATCGTGCAGTGGCTGCTTCCACAATGGAGGCTGGAAGATTCGTGCCGAACATACTAGCGTATGAAATCCCTGTAACTCGCGACTTTAAGCCACAGGTCTATTATGATATTTCTGATGTCATCGATGGTAAGATAGATCTTATCAATATTTTCTGGTCGCAGAGAAGCAAGTCTTTTCTCCAGTCTAATGCTATTCGCGGCCTTGCACAGTATCGTGCATTGCAAAGCAGATTCAATAATTCGGCAACGTGTGTGGAAGCTTTTGAAGTGCAAAAGCTGTTTTTTGGCAAAGAGTTCAGGCTGATGAATGTCCCACAAGAGAACGTAGGTAGAGCAGCACATGAGCAGATGCCAAAAGAGGTTATTGAGTCGAGAAGTACCTAAGTTTAGGTCGTAGTAGCTTTCTTTTGTCCTGCCATAAGAAATACCTCGTCTGTGTTTACCTTGTGTTTGATTGACCTAGCTGGAACACCAGCAACAATGTCTCCATCAGAAATGTCGTGTATAACAGAAGCACCTGAGGCCACAATGACGTTTCTGCCTACTTTGATCCCATTCTTCAGTGTCGAATTAAGACCTGTCCAGCTAACGTCTCCTACGCTTGTGCTGCCTCCAATAATCGTTCCAGCTGTGAGTTCACAATTCTTTCCCACAGCTACATTGTGAGCAATATGTACTAGGGCATCAAGTTTCGTTCCATCACCTATCGAAGTGTCAGAGAGTGATCCACGTGCAATAGAGCAGTTAGCACATATCTCAACATTATTCCCAAGCCTTACATGACCCTTGTGAGGGAATCTTTCGAGCTCACCACCCTCATAGCGCTCAAAAGCAAAGCCATCAGATCCCAAAGAAGCTCCTGACTGAATCACGCAATTGTTACCAATTATACAGTTTTGCACAAGCGACACTCTGTCGTATATGATTGTGTTATCGCCTACTGAACAATTGTCGCCTATCACAGCGTAGTCGCCTATATAGCAGCCAGAACCTATCTTGGATTTCTCTGAAATAACTGCCCTTGGCGAGATGCCAACCAATTGCTCTTGGCTCCTCATTTCCTTGGCCAGTCTGACAAATGTCAGGCGAGGATTATCTGTGAATACCAACAATTGCCTGTCCTTTGGGTGAACTACACCTTGCATCTCCTTCTTGCATAATACCACACCCGCCTTTGAGTTGGAAATGCATGAGAGTCCTTTTTGGTCGACATACCAGCAAAATGCAAGGTCTTTCTCAGTTGCGTTATCAATAGAAGCTATGTCCTCCACCCTAATGTTGCTACCCTCTGACTCGAAGTCAACTCCGAGGTTGGATAGGACATACATAACATCCAAATCAGACATTTGTTAAATTACAAATCAGTATATGAAAAAATGCTATTAAAGAATTATGTTGCTCTCTATTAAACGTCGTAACTATAAAATCTTCAAACCAATTCCCCAAGGTCGATGAATCTGATAATGAGACTGCAATAGCTGTGGTAGATATACAGGATAAATTTGAATACATCGTCTAAAACAAAAGCAGTGGGGTGCAGTAGACGAAATGGACCATGTTAGCAGATAAGACTAAGGCATGCGCAAAAGCAATAGGGAAGAAACAAAGGCCTAGACAGCGACCTTTGAACAGAATATAATGTGGAGAAGTGAAAAGAAAGGCTCGACTAATACTCTATCTTAATATGCATATATATATGATTATATAAGAATCATGTTGAAAAAATGATTGCTGAACAAACTTAGAAATTTGCTACAGCCTCTACTAACAAAAATTGGCACAACATTTGCCTCAACAGGCCTCTCAGCTAACTTCTGGACTGGATTAGGTCTATCAGTGTCCATCTTAGCAGCGATTGTCTATGCCTCAAATGCATTCCTCAATCTTGACTGGACGCCTTGGAATTTTGCTGCTGTAGTAGGCGGTATCCTTCTCTTGGTTTCGGGCTTTTTTGATATTGTCGATGGTAGCGTGGCGCGTATTACAAAGCAGATATCAAAAAAAGGTGCATTCCTTGATTCCATCTTTGACAAGTTTGCTGAAGTGATCATTTTTGGCAGTATTGCGTTAGGGCAGCTTGCAGACTCATTCTGGTGTCTAGTTGCCCTCGGGTTGTCGCTTCTTGTGAGCTATACAAGAGCAAGGGCCGAATCGCTTGGGGGGAAACTTAAGGGCATAGGAATAGGCGAGCGTGCAGAACGACTGCTCATCATTGCAGTAATAGGTATGATACCTGTAAAAGAAGCGATGCAATGGGCAATAATAATTGTTTCGATAGTAGCAGGTATTACTTTAGCTCAGAGGATGGTAGTGACTGTTAGGAAGCTATCATCTAACGGAGCTTAGCCATCGTTCGTCTGTCTGACTCGGACCTTACCTTCACTACTCCCCTGTGGACTGCACATGACACGCAGTAGAACTTGACATCAGTCGACATCGGTATGTATGCCCCCGATGCTCTCAATTCTTTTGCAAGCGTAGGTTCTACTAGGGTGATCCTTCCTGTCACTTTCTTAGCCTTATCTCGAGGAACCAAAGCCCCGCACTGGCTGCAGTGTACTGCCCCCGAGCTACCCTTCCCTCCCTTTGACCTTCCCCTGCTTGCTCTCTTCTTTGGCATATATTGCATAAGAATTGTTTAGTATCCTTTAAATCTTGTGTTTGAAATTCACTATGCATTGGTTTTGCTGACTCAAGGTTGATAAATTTGCAAAAGGAGCATCATCTTATATGGAAAGTAATTATAGGCTCTGTTAACTCAGTATCGGCTCTACTAATTAATCTAACCTGTTGACTGCCGTCGGCTATGAATTATGTGGACACTATTAAAATTACCCATTTTCAACTATCGTGGCCACCACAAGAACCATAGCTACGTAGTAAATATAGACGGTAACCTAAGAGATCATGTACAAGAAACAGCTAGCTAACAACATATCTAATAATTATACAGAAAGCGACTAAATGTCGGGCGAACAAACTCAAATTGAAATCGACTGGGTTCATTTTTTACTATCATCTGTTGCTCTGCCAGCTGCCATCAGCCCGGGTTTGTCGGCATTTATCAACTATCGTATGAATTTGTGTATTCAAAGGAAAGTAGAGGAAATGGGCATTATTAAGGAAAAGTTAGACTTGTATGCATCTATCATGTGTTGTTTTGATGGGATGGAATACACATTTGAGATTCTTAGAACTCATCGGAATTTATTTAGCTCATAATCCCGATGGCTTTGTAATCCGTGC
>CAYWRR010000033.1:0-14277 GCA_964460425.1 uncultured Nitrososphaera sp. | reverse complement strand
AGGCGAGATGTCTGTCTACTGCTGTAATTACAAGGACACATGTCGCCATCTGGAAATGGGTTCAGAAGTATATTCCTGTTTGGCAGATAGATTTAGGTTGGATAAACATTCAGTCAAGAGAATAATATTTGTCAATGAAATATATTAATCAAAATAGAAGGTAGGAATTACTGGTGGTTATGGATAGCTATGAGCCCAATCCAGATGCATCTTCTGATGATATGCATCCTATATTGCAGCGATTATCAATACATGCAGTCATCATGTGACTATTGTAGTCAATAAGAAGGAAGGCCGTCGCAGGCCACGAAATACTTTCCCCCTGCAGCAGGATTGTACCGTTCGTAATTGAAGCCTGGCATAGTGCACTAAGCCTTTTGAAGACATATTCACTTCCTACCGCAAAAGATAGACACACTGGAAGCAAGAAGAAGATGATGATGTCCACATAAGGCATGAGAGATTAGCGGACAGTGCTTAACAAAAGAGTCTGGCTTGTTTCCCCTAAGACATAACCGGAAAATTACAGTCTTTGTCCTTTATTCAATCTTAGAACTACAGTTCTTTATCTCAAATGAAACCCCTTGATCGTATAGGCCCTTTGAAATGCTACGGCTAAGACCGTCTTCTACAGCCTTTATTCTATGGCTGTCCTGCATGATGTCAATTGGAATATCAATCTCTATCTGTACTTCAAGGATCATCTTTTTAGTTTTAACCATCTTGCTGACGTTGTACCTGGCTCGAGACGCTATTTCAGTTTTACATTAACATGAAAAATCTTTATTGCGCGTACATCTCTAAATAATTTAATGTATCCAAGCGATATTTTATCAAGGATGTATGCCGGTGAAAAAAATACTAAGCTTTACCCAAAAAAAGAGGAGGCGCCTTCAGAACTAGATGATATCCTGCAGACCAACCTGTTCAATGTAATGCTGAACCGAAGATCGCAGCGTAAGTTTGAGGATCGGGAAGTAGAGGACTGGAAGCTTGAAATGATATTTGCCGCAGCAGATACCGCTCCAACGGCCGGAGGCTTTCAAGGGTTTGAGGTTTACCACGTAAAGAACCCCGATGTTAAGCTCAAGCTGGTACAGGCTGCGAATAACCAGCCGTATGTAAATGCGCCAGTGGTGCTGGTATTTTGTATGAACCCATCAAGGGTCAAGATGAATTTTCCTCAGCAAATAATCAAAAAATTCTCTGTGCAAGATGCTACGCTTGCTGCTGCTTACGCTCAGCTGGCGGCCCACGCGCTCGGACTAACGTCGGTGTGGATTGGTATGATAGATGAGCAGAAGGTAATGCAGGCACTTGTAACTGATCTTGTGCCTAGCTGTATCTTATGCCTTGGCTACGCCCAAAAGACGCTCCATCCAAAACCTAAGAGGAAGCTGACTGAACTGATAAATGAAATCTGACCCTTGGCAGCACGATGGGAAAACATTAAGGAATATTATTGATACAGTTCTAACAAGTCATAATATATGATATAGGCTGTTTTGTTTGAGCGAAACATATACATGTTATAACTATATTCTTGTTAAGGGCAGGCTCGACTGCCATCTACTACAGATACACTCTCACCGAGGTACCAATAGCGATCATCCTTATAGTAAAATATTATACTTTGTACAAAGATTATCTGCGGCTTATATTGACAAAATTATATACACCCTGTTCATAAATAAACAGAATTATGATAGTGCTTCTTCCTTTTTTGCCAACTTCAAGCTGTATCATCACTTATATGCTCGTGTAAGTTTCCGACTTCAATTCTATGCTGACTGCATTTGAGGCAAGCCCTAACAAAGAAATTAGCGCTCAATTTTGGACAATGTTTCTCCTACAGCGCCAAGCTCTAGTGAGAGCATGTCAGCAGCCTCTTTTGGTATCTTTGTAGTGTCAAATAATGCTTCACTTCTTTTAGTCTTCCTGTTCTTTAAGACTTCAATATCAAAGTAGTTGGTGATACCTTCTTCCCCTTGCATGAGCCTATTGTAATCTATGAGGACCGGTGATGTATGGTATAATTTCATGAGTAAATTATTTAATTCTGAAAGAAGCTCGATTTTCTTGTTACGCGTCTCGATAAGCTGGGGAAACTGGCTTTCAACAACTACTGTTTTCTCATTAAGCTTCTCGAGAAGCACTTCGTCTTCAAACATTCTTACAAAAAGTTCGTCAAACCCTAAATTGGCATAGCCTCTTTTTTCCAACTCGGTAGCAAGCACTCTATCAGCAGCATCTGTCATCTTGCTCAAGAGCGAAGTAGCGCTATGCTCGATTTTTGCAAGCTCCTTCTGTATATCGATGACACGCCTCTCAACTTTATAGTAGGGTAGCGCATGAAACTGTATGCCAAAATATGCAATGATGTAAAACTTACCTGCCTCTTTGGTACATGTAGAGTATAACCTGTGAACGTCTTCTGTAGCTGAATCGAGGATTCCGCTAAACCTCCAGTCTTCGAGCGCGTTTCCAAGCTGTTGGAGGAAGTTCTGCACATTCTGTGGGTCAAAGGTGTCTCCCTGAGTTATTGTGCCGTCGCCTAGCATTGCGCTTGCTTGGCGCATTGCAATGGTAGGCTTGATGGCCTCCAGTAAAGCCTCCTGCACCTTCTCGGCTACTGCATTTACCTTCCTGCAAAAGTAGTCATTTCCCTTAATGAGTGTCCTCACAATCAAAAAGGTGTATAACGGTGTCTAATATATCCACGTTTAAATGGAATGGGCGACAAATTCAAGTAAGTTTTGGCTGCAGGAAAGGATACCAGCAAAGATGGCTTACAGGAGGATACCAGCAAAGGGCTCTTTAACATGATAATGAATAACGAGAGCACAAGCAGTGAAGAGGCTAAGATAGTTGACTCAGAAACCCTTGTATCCCGTACTCAGGACAGGCTATGGAGGGCCCTAAAGCGTCATTTTCAATACGACCTAACACTCCAACATGGCCAAGAATTCCTTCTTAACCATGTTAGCACCAAGCTTCCCCTTGTAATAATGTATGCCGACCTAGTGGGGTCAACTAATATGAGCATGACCTTGCCGGCGGATAAACTGACCACAATAATCCGAGCTTTTACATATGAAATTTCCCAGGTTATTTACAACCACAAAGGGTACGTGCTCAAATACGTCGGAGATGCCGTCATTTCGTTCTTTCCGGCTAGCTATAACAAGTTGCTTGCATGCGATAGAGCAGTACAATGCTCCAAGTCGATGCTTGCGGTAGTAAAGAACGGTATCAATCCAATTCTTAACCAATATGACTATCCAGAGCTGAACATCAAGATAGGAATGGACGAGGGCGAAAATGTCATTGTGCAATACGGCCATGACCGAAGCTCTCAGACCGACATTCTTGGATATTGTATGAACATAGCTGCGAAGATAACGTCGCTCACAGGGCCCAACAAGATCTCGATTGGGCAATATGTATATGAGATGCTACATCCATCGATCAAGTCGAAATTCAGTGAGGTCAAGTTCAGCGCGGATGAATGGCGGTACACAGACAGGCACACAGGCCTGCTTTATAGGATATATTCAATGAACGACACCGCCGGGTGAAGTTGTACTTGTATACACAATAATAATAACCCTATCAAAAAAGAGAAATTTAGCGGTATGACTTTTGCTTTCTGCGTCGTGCGCTAGGTCCACCAAATTTCTTGGATTCTGTCTGCCTGCTGTCTCCAGATAGCAGGTGTCTGTCATATTCTGCTATCTTTTTCCTTATCTCTTCGCGCATGCTCCTTGTGAGAGGATGTTCCTTTGGCTCCCTGCCACCCTTCTCTTGGCCTGTGAGGGCACGTGAAATTGCAACTGCACCTGCAAACGCCTGTCCCATAAAGCCGCCACCGTGGACTTGGATATCGACATCGACCTTATTGCGCAATTCGCCTATAAGCGTAAGCGGTGTAAGGAGAAGCTCTCTTGCGATTTCAGGACCTACCACCTCTGCTGGCCTGTTGTTCATCCTTACCTTGCCGGTTCCCTTAACTATTGTAGCTACTGCCTTACTTGTCTTGCGTTGACCCGGATAAAGCTGTATCTTGTTTATCATTCTCCAACCCATCCTATCTGCTTGGCAACTTCAGCAATAGAGATATAGTACGACTCTGGCTTAGTAATCTTAGAGTCATCAAATGACTCCATCTTGGCACCTTTCATACCTTCAGGAACTCCCATATATACCCTCAGGTGCTTGAATGCATTTATACCGTATGGCTTACGCTTTGGCACCATTCCTCTTACCATCTTGGATAAAATGGTGTCCGGCCTACGCGGGTGGAAGGGGCCGTGAATGGGGTTTGTCACCGAATTAATACGCAAATGTTCTTTGTATGAGTCAATTGTTTTATAGCGATTACCTGATAGCATTGCCTTCTCTGCATTGACGATCACAACTCTATTACCTTGCAATAGCAGTTTCGAGACATGTGAGCACATCCTACCTGCAATGCATTTGGTTGCATCAACTACTACTATAGTCTCTTGCTGCTTTTGTACTGTTTTTTGCTTAGCCAATTATTCTCACTCCTTTGCCATCGGGATGTTTATTGATCAAATCATCAAACGTCACCACCTTGCCGCCAGACTCCGTTATTTTCCTGGCGGCGGTTTCTGATATTGAAAAAGCACAAACCGTCAGTTTGTGTCCAAGACTGCCAGTTCCTAGAACTTTCCCGGGGACGATTACCACCTCCTCTGATTTTGTTATCTCTGCAAGCCTTCTGACATTAATCTCACGTCGATTAGCCCTGGGACCTGCAAGCTCCTCTTGAAGGGCCCGCCATATTGGCGCCTTGTTCCTCTTAAAGGCTTTGCGAAGACTCCAAATTGCATTATCAACCATAGTCTGGGCAAACATATGTAATATGGACTCGTATCGAAAGTCCCCAAATAAATGTAGTGGCCATGTGAACTTATAGCTACAATTTGAAGGAGCCTGTAGTTTAACTCGCTTGCAGATCCAAAATAAATGTTTTTTGGAATATTATATTGCTTCATTTGCAAGCACTTTTGTAGAGTCAACCCTTTACAATGATAAGAGGCTCATATCGAAGCCAGATACCTAGGCATTCTTTGGAACCTTCAGTGACGATACTAACTGTTTGAAGGTCTTGACCTTTGCAAAGAGCCGCTCCCCGGCTGCCAGCAGTATCTCTTCAGCCGTCAGGGCGCCGTTTGATTCCAGAACTAGTATTGTCTCATCCTCATTCTTGCCATCTTTTACTACTGCAGCAGACGTGGCTTGCCACTTCGCATGGTCTTTGGCAACACCAAGCCTTGCATAAGCTTCAAATTTTAATTTTTGATTGGGCGCAAGAACCACGATCGGAATGTCTCTACTGACCGGCTTGACCATCTCATCTTCTGAGACAAGCTCGCCTGAGGTCACTGCCACTGTCTTTTCATTTGCCTCTGCGTCAAGTACCAAGAGAACCCTGCACTTGCCGCACCCCAGTGTACTCTTGCAGTCACACTCTTGAGGCATTACGAATCTCCCCGGATCAGTGCGGAGCGGTATTAGCCCAAGCCTATGTGCAACCGCTTCGTCATGCATGACAGATGAATTTTCAAGAACCACGACGTCATCTATCGCCAGAGTAGAGACCTCACTTATCGCCAGCCTTCTGAGGGAATTGACATATTGTCTTGGAATATTGCTAAATTTGACAACAATTCTCTCATTTGATTTTTCAACAATTTCAGCAGATGTAGAAGCCAATACTCTTAACTACCATCCAAAACAACCATAAAAATCTACCGAAACTTGTAAAAATTCTGCCTATTGACAGGCATATATATTCCAGAAATGGATGATCTTACTAAATGACAGACAAGTTCACAGTCGCTCGCCTCATTTTGGAGGGCGACAAATTTGAACTGTTGGTGAAGCCGGATCCAGCCCTCGAATACAAGATGGGCAAGAGAACTGATATCTCAAGCGTGCTTGTATCAGATGAGATTTACTCTGACGCCAACAAGGGCTCAAGGGCATCAAGCGAGAAGATGATGAAGCACTTCAAGACGACAGATTCTGCAGATGTAGCCAAGCAGATCCTCGCAAAGGGGGAGCTTAACCTTACTACTGACCAGCGTAGGAGGATGGTAGAGGAGAAGAAGAGGCAGATAGTGCAGTTCATAAACAGAAGTTTTGTTGACCCTGGGACTCACTTGCCGCACCCTATAATGAGGATAGAGGCGGCGATGGAAGAAGTGAGGATGCCGATAGATCCATTCAAAAAGGTCGAGGATCAAGCCAAGACCATAGTTGATGCGCTCCGCAAGGTACTACCATTAAAGTCAGAAACCGTCAAGCTGACCATAATAGTCCCGCCACAATTTGCTGCGCAGTCGTACAGCGTACTAAAGTCTACGGGGGACCTTAGATCTGAGGAGTGGCTTGCTGATGGGTCACTCAAGGCGGTACTTGATATGAATGCCAGTATCAGGGGGCAATTTCTTGACCGGCTTGGGGCTGTTACAAAAGGGTCTGCCCAGGTAAAGGCAGATTAGACAAAGCATCCACACTTAAAAATATAAGTGCGCTATAACGTACCAGCAAAAGGAGAGAAAAGAAAATAATGAAAAATGACAATATACTTCCAGAAGGGTTTTTTGCCCTAGCGGTGAGCTTTTGAGCTATGCATGAGGTGAAAAGAAGATACGTCATCCCCGGAGACAAGATTGCTGAGGGGAATTTTAGGCCACTCATGAATGTTATCAAGTCAGGCAATGCTCTAGTTGCTACTAGAATTGGGATTGCAGAGACCGGACGGGATGGCGTCAAAGTCATTCCGCTATCAGGTGTTTATATTCCACGCGTAAATGACCTTGTGATCGGCAAGATCATAGACCACTCTTCCCTCTCATGGGAAGTAGATATCAACTCTTGCTTTTCTGCTCATCTGCCTGCCCAAGATGTATTCGGAAGAGACTTTTCACCAGCAAGGGATGACATGAGCAAACATTTTGCAATAGGCGACATGATAACCGCAAGGATTATTGCATTTGACAGGACGCGAGACCCAATGCTTACTGTTCAGGATCGAGACCTTGGGAAAATCCCAAGGGGAGAACTACTGAGGATATCTGCTACACGAGTTCCCCGTCTGATAGGCAAGCGTGGCTCTATGATTCAAACCATAGAACAGGCCACCCAGACGCGGGTGCTCATCGGCCAGAATGGAATTGTAGTCGTGACAGGCAGGTCTCGCGAAGGAGTAAACCTGGCAGTTAAGGCAATCAGGATGGTAGAAGAGGAAGCACACACAGCAAACTTGACGCAGCGCATTAGAGGACTTTTGAATGTACCAGATACGCCTACACCGCAAGAGAGGGATCCGCTGATTGCGGGTGGTCCTAAACCGGCAGAAATTGAATCTACCATCGACGAGGTGGAGGAAGAATTGGAGGTTGAAGGTGAAAAATGACTCAAACAAGAATGTTGATAGATGAAAATGGCAAAAGGATAGACGGTAGAGGTGTTGACGAACTACGCACTGTCAAAATAACTGTCAGCCCGGTGAAAAATGCGGACGGTTCTGCCTTCATTGAATTTGGGAAAAATAAGATATTGGCAGCAGTGTATGGTCCTCGAGAAGTGCACCCGAAGCACATGGCACTTCCTGACAGGTGTGTCCTTCGCTGCCGTTATCACATGTCACCCTTCTCCACAGACACTCGCAAGAATCCTGCCCCATCTAGGAGGGAAGTGGAGATCTCTAAGGTTATGCGCGAGGCTCTAGAGCCGGCACTTATGCTACAGGACTATCCTAGAGCAGCAATCGATGTTTTTGTAGAGGTACTTCAATCCGATGGTGGCTCCCGCTGTGCAGGCATCACGGCTGCTTCAGTTGCATTAGCAGATGCAGGCATTAGCATGCATGATATAGTGGCTTCGTGCGCTGCAGGCAAAGTCGATAACAACATCGTGCTGGATATTAATGATGAAGAAGATAAGGAAGGTCAGGCAGATATGCCGGTTGCATATATGCCCCGGCTAGAACACGTGACACTTTTACAGCTGGATGGGAGACTTGCCCCAGAGCAATTTAATGAATGTCTCGACAAGGCAATTGATGGCTGCAAGATGGTCTATGAAATCCAAAAGCAGGCATTGATGCAAAAGTACTTTGGCAATGAAACTGAACTAAAGGAGGAAGCTCAATGAGCTCATCAAAGAGATCAACTATAATCGTTGAGCACCTTCGCAAGCAGCAGATGTGGGATGCCTTATCGAGGGGGAAGAGACTTGATGGTAGAGACTTTAGCGAAACCAGACAGCTAGTAATTGAGACAGATATTATCAAGAAGGCAAATGGCTCTGCAAGAGCGAAGCTTGGTGACACCGAGGTGATTGCAGGCGTCAAAGTAGATACAGGCGAGCCCTTTGAAGGTCTTGAGAACAAGGGTGCATTAATCGTTTCTGCAGAAGTACTGCCGACGGCATCCCCATACATAGAACCAGGACCACCAGACGAGGAGGTGGTCGAGCTGGCAAGAGTGGTAGACAGAGGCGTCAGGGAATCAGAGATGATTGATCTTGAAAAGCTCGTGCTTGTGCCAGGCAAAATAGTATATACGATATTTGTAGATTGCAGCATACTCAATGCTGACGGCAACCTGTTTGACGCAACATCGTATGCTACCGTTGCAGCGCTGCTTACGTCAAAACTGCCCATATTCGAAATGCAGGATCAAAAAGTAGTAGATAGTGGCAACGTGCGACCAATGCCTGTGACGAGCATGCCAGTTTCAATCACTGCTGCAAGAATCGGTGATTATGTACTAATTGATCCAAGTGCAGAAGAAGAAGCCTGCATGGACTCCAGAATCACGATAACGACTATAGAGGAAGGCTTTTGTGCAACACAGAAAGGCCACACAGGATCATTCACGCCGGATCAAATCAAAAAAGCAGCCGAAGCAGCAACGATTAAAGGAAAGGAAGTACGGGCAAGATTGAAGGAGTTACTAGCAAACAATGGCTAAGAAGAAACGCTCGACAGCCCTAAGTGGACTCGGAGTCAAGTTTGGAGCCACCGTACGTAAACGTTATGGAAAGGTTCATCGTACACTTCATAGGAAGCGTAGGTGCCCTTCTTGTGGCTCGATCAGGTTCGGCCGCTTGGCAGCAGGGATATGGTACTGTCCTAAGTGCAACTGCAAGATCGCTTCAGGGGCATATGACATTAAACTTGAAAAGCTACAAAGCTAGAATCAAGATATCCACAAGATCCAAGCGTGTAGCAACTGGGATTTGCCAGGCACTTGCTCCTGACCTCAGGCTCACGCCATCTACTGGCTCCACAGCGCAAATCTTTCTAAAAAACTCCGAAGTTGTTTTCAAAATTGAGACTAGTGATATTGCATCTATGCGTGCAAGTATCAATTCTTACTTAAGGCTAGCAGATGCATCTTATAAGTGCCTAACGCTATGATTTTATATACTACTGATCTGAATAGCTCTGGGGTAATTTATGAGTGAACAGGAACTTCCCCCGTGGGTAAGAGAACAGATATCGCGATTACAACAGCTCCAACAGAACCTACAGGCAATCATGATGCAAAAGCAACAGCTAGAAGTAGAAATGGTAGAGACAGATAGAGCTCTTCAGGAATTAAAGAAAACCAGCCCAGATGACACAATCTACAAGAACGCAGGTTCTGTACTCATCAGGGCCAAGAAGGAAGATGTCCTTAAGGAGCTGGAGGAAAAGAAAGAATTATCAAATACTCGTGTTATGGTTCTTGGCAAGCAGGAGGCAAGAGTGAAAGAAAATCTTAAGGAAGTTGAAAACAAAATAAACGAAATGATCCGTAGCATGCAGGCTGGTGGCTCCTCACCGGCTGGATCAACTGGCGGTGCTGGACCAAGACCATTGGGATAGTAGTACTGATTATAACCGTGCCTTGCAATATATAATCTTCAACAGTCTGTTCCCTATATGGTAGAGCACTTGCAGGAGAATTCATTTTGGAATTAGCTGGAACGTAAAGACATATAGCCAGTGACTATTGCATACAGCCTGGCATACTGTTGCAATACTATGCATATACATAATGAAATATAGTTATAGAGGGCCTAAAATAGAGTATGTCATGTGCCCATTAGAATTGTAGTGGACGAGAGGGAAAGGAGCAGCAACGTACCTGAGCTGCTGAAAAATGCAGGAGCTGTTATTGACTTTACACAATTAAAGGTAGGTGACTATGTCGTTTCAACTGAAACAGCGGTAGAGCGTAAAACTGTGCGTGACCTGATAAACTCAATCTATGATGGTCGACTCTTTGTACAGTGCTCTGATCTAGTAAAGTACTATCAGAAACCACTATTGGTGGTACAAGGCAACATTGCTGAGCTTGCTATAACTTCTGAGGAAATGGAAGACCCTGATGATATTAGTTTGCATGGAGACCGGATGTCGCTTGCCTACGATGCGCTCGTAACAGTCGCGACGGAGTTCAGGGTCCCAATCATACATACGCCTTCTGCAGAACAGACAGCACAGTTGCTAGTCACATTAGTCAACAGAAGCCTTCAAGAAGCCAAGGCAACAGGTCCACTATTAAGAAAAATTAAGAAGGAAAATCCGATTCACATACAGCAACTTTCCGTGCTTGCGTCTTTACCAGGGGTAGGAGAAAAACTTGCTGCCAGGATGCTCAAGAAATTCCATATTCCAATTAGGGCACTTAACGCCTCTGCAGCAGAGCTTGCTACCATACCAGGCTTTGGTCTTGCAAGGGCTGAGCGAGTGCGTAAGATCCTCAATACATCAAATAATGAAAAACAAGTAATGCAGAAGACTCTCTTTGAAAATCAAGACAAATAAACCTCAATAATCTACCAAAAAATGCCACAGTTCATTCATACAAGTTTGTATTTTCGCCTTAATCTATTGCCACACAGCCTGCACTCTTTTGCATTGGGTCCAAACGCCCTGCCACATGCACTACAGTAGGCGATCCACCTTCTCGTACGCGTGATACCTTTGCCAGCAATAGACTCAACGGGGATCTTTAAAGTGGTTGCAACATTTGCAACTGCGTAGTCATTAGTTACCAAAACAATTTCCAGCTGCAGCGCAAGGGCAATTATTGAAATGTCTGCCTCTGAAAGTTTTTGATAGTCTCCTGTCCCCCTTGCCGCGGCGACAACTTTATCAATATTTCTTCTGTCTGAGTTTAGTATTTGCAAGGTATTAGAATCAAGCAATACTTCTATTGCCCCATGCGACCTTTTGATATGCTTTACTTCATCAAAGACGGCCTGTGTAGTCCAGTACTGGTAGGTAGGTGACATAAATACAAAGCCGGTGTAAAAAGCACCTGCGTCAAGAGCATATTTAAAAGGCGAATCTTGAGAATCCAAGCTTTGCCAGCTGCCTCATTCCTTTTTTATGAAGACGTAAGAATACGGCGTCGTCAGAACAACGCAGAATTTTGATTGGCTCGTCTGCATGAACCTTGAACATTTCTTGGCCATCAAGTATCATATGAGACTCATGCGTACTTCGTATAAGAATTTCTTTCACAGGGATCACTAACTGTGGCATTCTGTTGACAGATGCAATCGGAGTCAGACTCAGGCAGCTCATGCCTTCGTGCAAGACCGGTCCGCCAACCGAAAATGAATGACCTGTTGAGCCCGTGGGCGTAGAGATCACGATGCCATCCATTCTCTGCTTTATTTCATCACCCATCATCATAACGGAGAACAGGGGAGTTCTTGTGAGGTTCACTCTTATGATAAGTATATCGTTTAGCACCGGGAGAGAGAGCTTGTCTTTGACAGAAGCCTGGATCCTTATGCGGCAATCATAAAAATACTTGCCTGCAAGTATCGTGTTGACTGCTTCGTCGATTGATTCTGCGTCGATGTCAGACAGGATGCCGCGATGACCTCCGCTATTTATGCTAAAGAGCGGTACCCTTCCCGGTATCATTCGAAAAGCTCTCAAGGTAGTGCCATCTCCTCCTATTGCAAAGACAAGGTCGAGCTTAATGTCCTTCAATTCACCAGGGCTGATTGGTGTTGCATCACCTATTATGAAGGGAAGCACAGAGTGAACATTGATTTTCCTTTTGTTGAGCATAGTTGCCACCTTTATACCTGCCCTATTGGCTTCACTACTTCCTATCTTCGTGATTATCACTACATTGTGGATGTTCGGTGCCATCTCAGCGTGCTGCTGCTATATCGCCAGACGAGTTCTTAAATGCCTTTATCTCTGAGAAAGATTATAAGTAGTATTTGAAGGTAGCCATACTTATGACGATGAGTAAATATGCTTATCCCGAAGTTCTATGTGAGACCGAGTGGGTTGCTAAGAACTTGGATAACCCAAGCATCAGGATTTTGGAAGTAGACTATGATCCTGAAAGTGCATACAAGGAGGGGCATGTCCCTGGCGCACACCTTGTATGGTGGAAACGCGACGTTAACGACCCTGTAAGGCGCGACATTATCAGCATGCAGCAATTCGAGAAATTAATGTCAAGAGTTGGTGCTGAATCCAATACTGAACTTGTGCTCTACGGAGATTTCAACAACTGGTTTGCCGCCTTTGCATTCTGGGTCTTTCAGTACTATGGCCACAGAAAGATAAAGATAATGAACGGCGGCAGGAAAAAGTGGGAACTAGAAAAGAGAGAATATACAAAGGATGAACCGGCCAGTGAGCATTCTAACTACAAGGCAAATCCGCCAGATGAAGGAGTTCGTGCATACATGCCTGATGTTAGAAGAGCATTAGACAAGCTCGAGGATTCAGCAACTGTTCTAGTCGACGTGCGCTCTCCAAAAGAGTTCACAGGAGAAATAACTGCTCCTCCAGAGTACCCTACTGAGCATGCCCAGCGTGGAGGCCATATACCTGGCGCCAAGAATATCCCGTGGGCACAGGCAGTCAAGGATACAGACGGCACGTTCAAAAGTTCAGAAGAGCTGAAAGCACTTTACGAAGGCAAGGGTGTAACGCCGGATAAACACATCATAGCATATTGCAGAATTGGAGAAAGATCTTCCCATACATGGTTTGTACTGAAGTATCTTCTAGGCTATCCTCTTGTCAGAAACTATGATGGCTCATGGACGGAATGGGGCAACATGATAGGAAATCCGATAGAGAAATAAATCCTTCTCTTCCTTTTGTATTAGATGCAACAGCAAGGAAAGCTGATCAAGAAGGGTCGTTTTTACTTCATTTATGACCATGATCTCCACCTTGTACTAGAAGACAAGACTAAGCGGGGTCTGGAAGTAAGAGAAAATGTCTTCGACGAAAAGCATGGTGTACAGTCAGACATGGGCACGATATATGACTTGAACGGCATAGGCCACAAAGTTGGGATCAGGTGGTATTTCCCAAAGTCAAAACACAGGTTAGATCATGTTATAAAGATTGCAGAAGAAATGGAATTGCGGTATAATGCGATAAGGGAAATGACATGTCCGGGTGATGAATAATAGATCGAAATACTTTTAGGGGTAGTAAATTTTAGATAATTTTAGGCATCATGTCTGTTTTATTGAGGGATAGAGTCTGGACAATGTTATCTGAAGTCGCCAAGAGGGGAGTTTATCCACTGCACGGCAATAAGCTGGGCATATTTAGGATCCCAGTCGAGATTACTCAAAAGTCAGAAATACAAAGTATCCTCAACGATCTTAGAAGCTCTGGCTTCAAAATGGACACTCATGCTGATAGGATCTATGTGACCTACAAGTGGACAGAGAAGGGTATTGATCCAATCATGGAAAAAGAGCTCTCTGCAGACCTGAATATCACTGTTGAAATTGTTACGGGAGAGGTCGTGGATCTTATTTACCAGATAAGGCAACTAGAATACTTTGGAGACCCCTACTGGATTAAAAACTATCGCCAGAAAGCAGATCAGAATGCCAAGATGGTCATTGACACTATTATCCGCAACACCAAGATAGGTGACAAGTTCATCGCACACTTGCAGAAGGCCGAAAAATTGTCGCTTGAAGCGGCGATCAAGAGGCTCGAAGAAATTACACCACTGGCAAAGAACCCCAAAGCTAGAAGTCCAACTGCCCTTGTCTCCACAGCAGATAAGTCAAGTGACTCTAAGCCTGCCACTACCTCAACTACGGCAACCCCGCCAGCAGCCGCTATTCCACCAGCTGCAGCAGCCTCTGCACCAACACCAGAAGCAGCAGTAGGAGGGGGTGGAGGAGGCGGCCCAACCACAATATCGCTCAGCGGTACAGGAACAAGCTACAGCA
>CAYWRR010000032.1:0-14510 GCA_964460425.1 uncultured Nitrososphaera sp. | reverse complement strand
CAAAGCAAGCATAATGCCGAAATCATCTGCCTTGACATCGCTTGGAAAAAAGAGAGGAAGAGGCAAGAGGGCTTTGCCTATTCCTTAATTTTAGGGACTTGTTTTCTGTTTTCTTCTTTTGTAGTATATTTTCTTCTTATGCTGGTCCAACCTATCCTACATCCCTTATTTCGAGCCTTGCCAAAATGTCCTCGATAGTTTGCTCGTCTTGAAGTTCATCAGTAAGTAATTTCAATGCAAGCTGGTACGTTCCATGATCCCTGTCTTTTGTTGCATTTGCAAGTTCGTTGTAAAGCCCGATTCCAAACCTTTCCATTTCTAAAGCCCTCTCAAGTGCACTCCTAAGTGAAAGATATTTCTTAGCTTCGGTCTTTCCTAACCCGCTTTCCTTCTCCCATGAGCCGGGGTCGTCAGTTGGGTTTGCTCCGAGTTCCATCAACCTGTCATTAATCTCAGCTGCATGTCCTTGTTCCTCTTTTGCACGCTCTCCAAAAAAGTCTTTAAACAAGACTCCTAAGCCCTCTATGTTGTTAGCTACATACTGAAAATAGTGAGATGTTTGCATTTCAAATGCATATGCTCTATGCAGCATTCCAATATTTTTGTCAACATTAGGTCCAGCTATTTCTAAGGATTTCTTTCCCATTATAATACATCTCGGATCTAAAACTATTTTTATGTTGGTATACAAGAGATAAGACTTGCAGAACTTCTGACCTATGCTTCTTGCCAAAGCATCAAAAAAGGTGCTCCGGACGGGATGTATTCCTACTAGAAAATATGATCTCGCAGTAGTTTGAACCCGTGATCTTCGCCTTGAGAGGGCGAGATGCTTAACCGGACTACACCACCGGAGCCCTGACAGTCTCAATATCTTGCAGAATATAAATTAAACTTCGACAATACTAGCAATACAATAAATTTTTGAAAAAGGCAACAACATAGGAGTACCAATACCCTTACCTGCCAATATTTCTGAGAACGAAACCCTTTACTATCCTCATATTGATTTGACCTAGCCTAAGCAGGCAAACTAATGCTTTAACTGACAAAATTTTTATCGCCATGCAGCCAATGATAATGAGACCTCTAGCAATGGGAATTCCGGAGAAGATCAAGGAGATACAGGAGCAGATACATAAAACTCAGATCAATAAGGCTACAGAATTTCACATAGGTCTGCTCAAGGCCAAGATAGCACGGCTCAAACGAGAGATGCAGGAAAATGTACACGGCAAGACGATGCATAGCGGTGGTGAAAATATTGGCTTTGATGTCAGAAAGGCAGGTGACGCAACAGTGGTGCTTATTGGCCTACCAAGCGTAGGCAAATCGACGATTCTCAATAGTCTTACAAATGCCAACTCGCGTGTAGCGTCCTATCAGTTCACGACGCTCACGGCTGTCCCTGGCATGCTGCACTATAGAGGAGCGAAGATACAGGTGCTTGACTTGCCAGGGGTTATTGAGGGAGCTTCTGGCGGCAAGGGCTTTGGTAAGCGTGTGCTATCTGTTGCACGTAACGCAGACCTTGTCTTGGCAGTGCTTGATGTCTTTCAGCCCCATCACCTGCATGTGCTAAAAAAAGAGCTAGCAGAAGCGGGTATCAGATTGGACGAACAGCCTCCAAACATATTGATCGAAAAGGCATCAACTGGCGGCATATCAGTCAATGCACAAGTGCCTATCAAGGTTTCTGAAAGGCTGATAAAGGAAATAATGAGGCTTTATGGTTTGCATAATGGTCGGCTAATAATAAGAGAACGAGACCTTACTGATGATCAGCTAATAGACGCGCTAAATGGCAACCGCATATATGTCCCTTCAGTTATTGTGCTCAACAAGATAGATCTGGTCAACGCGAGCTTTGTCCAGGAAATCAAGTCAAAGGTAGTAGGCAACAACAACAATAATAATAATAACTACTTTATCGCTATCTCGGCAGATTCCGGTATTAACATCGATGTCCTGAAAGAGGCGATATATCAAAGGCTTAAGTTCATCAGAGTTTACATGCGACCCAAAGGAGGTGAAACTGATTTCAAAGAGCCCCTGATAATAAAGAAGGGTGCAACCGTACAAGATGTATGCAATAAGATTCACAGAAACATGGCAAAGAATTTCCGGTATGGACTTGTATGGGGAAAGAGCGCGAAATTTGCAGGACAAAAGGTGGGCCTTGACCACAAGCTAGCCGATGAAGACGTACTCACAATAGTGAAGGTTTCTGGGACATCCACCTAAAGGTTATGAGAAACTCAGATTGTTCACGCATATAGGAGTCAATTATATTGCGATTATTTTAGGCTCATCAATCTTTAACCTGAATAGGAACTCAGCTTGTCAAGGCATGGAAAAAATTCAGTTCAATCGTGTGTCTTCCTGTTATTGTTAAAATTCAACATAGTGGTGCAGGAGTGCTATATAATAACTGCAAATAATAATATACACCTGAAACAAGAATTTTCAAAGAAAGGCATTGTATATAACATTGTTGACTGATAATAGCAGAATATATTCTGGGTCTTTATCTGGCTGATTTGCTATGGACAATCGTATTTCCTTTTCAGCTTCCGCCCTCCGTCTTATCCAATAGTGTCTATCTTGTGCAAAATACATCATGTATTTTCTTTTCGGCTTTAGCGGGACTTCGTCGCTAACGAGTACGACTAGCAAATCAGTGCCACGGAATTTCACAGCATCTTTAATATGTTCAATACTGAAGAGACCTGCAAAGAACGCTTCTTGGACTAGCTTGTGAGCTGTTGCAGCATGCTGCCAACCTAGCTAACAACGCCATGTTGATTTTCTTGTCGAGTAGCATTTGGGGAATGTGGATGCGGAGATAGATCGTTGTCAGTTTCACCAGCAGTATGCTTGAGGATACCAGTTGTAACATTGGAATTGTTCGCCATGGCGAACGGCAGTTTTCGGCTAGGTCTCTGATAGACAAAAATGATAGTAAGTTTACTTTAGATTTTTCCCTTCTTAAAATAAGAAAGAGTAAATATCTTCAAAGGAGTAAATAGGGGAACAGATTTTTTATTTCATTATTTCATTATGATTCAAATATAAATAAATTCTATTCCAAATAATGGTAAAAATTCAGCGAATTTCTAATAAAGGATAGATAATCTCTGTTATTACCTATGATCGTAACAAGAACAACAACTGCTCTGATGTTGGCTATGAGCCTATTGGTGGCTGCTGGCCTAACAGTAGTAGCAGTGAAGGTGTTTGCTGATGACACTATAGTACAGGCCAGCGACCAGAAGATCAAGCCGTCAAACTCAGGTCAGATAAATCAGGCAGGTGATGGCGATGGCGATCGGACCGGTAGCATTGACCAAGAAAATAACGCAGCCAACCTTGACCGACAAGAAGTTAACATAGGCGACAATAACGATGACAATACTATACTACAGCTTAGCGGCCAAGAGATCGAGCCGTCAAACGCCGCTCTGATAAATCAGGCAGGTGATGGCGATGGCGACTGGTTCGCTGAGATTGACCAGATAAATAACGCAGAAAATGATCATTGTCAAAAGGCAGGAGAGTTTCAACAGTGTCTTACAACACCGCCACCTCCATAGCAGCGGCTGATCGGGGATAATGGATTTGGCAAAAATTCGATCATAATCACCCCCTATTTTTTATAAAGAATCTCAAAGCTTGAGATTCTCTTTTGTTTCTAAAAGATCCTTATTAAACTCGTCTTGGCGGCCAATCTGTTGTTCCACAGTCGTCATAGCCAAGCATCGATAATGCCTGCTTGCATAAATGTACAATGTTAGTTATTTTGTATTACTAATAATAAACGATATCACCGCTAAGGAGACTCTTGCTGGCTAGGCCTGGCTGCTAGAGTTGCGATAACTTCCATCATCTGCCCTTCACGCAGGATCGTTAGTTTCAGATCATCACCTACCGACTTTTCTATTTCCATATAGGTCAAGATATCATCGATCTTTCTTACTGTATTGTTATCGACCGCAATTATCACATCACCACCAAGCTTCATAGGTATGCCATCAATGACTGTATCTTCGTTACCTCTTTGGATTCCAGCCTTTTCGGCAGGACTTCCGGCTACTATATCCATAACCAGAAAACCACGGGGTTCATCAAGACCGAGGCGGTCAGCTATTTCGGGCGTCATATCCCTGCCTGCGACCCCGAGCCATGGATGCTGATATGATCCTGTGGTGATAAGCGATGGCAAGACTTGAGCTATTGTGTTTGATGGAATAGCAAAGCCGACACCCGCAAACTGGCCTGTTGTCGAATAGATGGCAGAGTTAATGCCTATCACCTCACCCCTCATATTGAGCAGCGGGCCACCGGAGTTGCCGGGATTGATAGGAGCATCAGTCTGAATGATATTAGGTATCGCGAAACCTTCTCCCCCTTCCTGCGCAGGGATCTGCCTGCCTACTCCACTCACGATGCCGGTGCTCAGAGAACCAGAAAGCCCAAAGGGATTGCCAATTGCAGCCACACGCTCACCTACTCTTACCTTAGACGAATCTGCAAGCGACAGTGGTAGAAGTTTTTCCTTTGGCACCTCTTCCATATAAAGGACTGCGATATCGGCAGATGGGTCTGAACCTATCAGGGAAGCGCGATATACAATGCCATCTGGAAACGTTACATCTAGCCTAGTATTACCTCCGCCTCCGCCGCCGACAACGTGAAGATTTGTAATGATGTGACCATTGTCGTCATATACAAAGCCCGACCCTAGCCGGGATTCAAAGACATCTATTTCACTGCTGTCAGTTATTTGAACGACCGACTTTTCTACCTTCTGGAAAAGATCTGGCAGGGGCAGTTCTGTATCAGAAGCTTTGATGATGCCCACTTGGCCTATCTGAAAGGCATCATCGCCAAGGCCTCTTCTTCCATCCGTAGTTGTTTGTACAAGATCACTCAGAAACGGCACATCGTCAGCTAAATCATCAACATCGTTGAACTGCGAATATACAAACAAGATCACAAGAGCAGCCATAATAACTGACCCGGCTAGAATAGCCTTATTCAAAAGTAGGAAAAATTATTGCATCTTGTTCTAATAATCTTTTGCACAATTCAAAAATTATCAGGAGTACACACCCGTGTAACTACTCCCGTTTTCGGACATGTTTTTGTATCTCATGCACCAGTCGTTTTTCTTTTCCCTTCTTGGCCCCTACTACTACTCCCACCATGCATATTGGACAGTTTGGTATACAGCATGGCTGGGGACTATATTCCTCGTAAATGCAGTCCTTCTCAAAATTGATGAGTTTTAGCCTGCTGTTTACATTGTGCCACTCCCCAACGGGTAATAACTGAGATAGTGCATCCCTTCCTGCTTGGATTTCGTGAACATCCAGATCCGCTACAGCTATCTGTATTCTACGGCCCACATTCTCTATGTCCTGCTGGCTTGTACCACAAGGTATGCGAATGCGCTGGATAGTCACAGATTTAGGAAGCTCTATTGTGTGAGGAATTTCTATACCGCTAACGCTACCGCTAAAATCATAGCGCTCTGCAGCTGTTTCTATAGGAAGCGGAATATGTTCGCAAACGATCGAGATAAACTCCAAGACCATAGGCTTGCCGGAAGTGATTCGGTTCTTCTTCTCCTTCATTGTCGTATGAATGTGTCGTGAATTGTGTCTATGAATACAAAACCCTTTGTAGGTTTTGAGATTCTGTACAGCCTCTTGCTCGGCTTCTTCTTCTTTTAGAAGACGCTCTATGTGCATACTAGGCTGCATTGCTAGGTCTCTTTTATGCCTCATCATTCTCCTTATTCCTATCATCCAATATTCTTTGCTTGATTATTATTTACTGATGTAAGGTGCACTTAACTCAACTTCGGGCTGTTGCTCTTCTTCAAGGAATTCTACCAAGTGCGTGTAGTATAGCAGAAATTCCCTCCCCTTTGTAGTGGTCCTGTATACCACTCCATCAGGAGACACATCCTGTGCGATCAGCCTCTTTTCGATCAGCTCTCCGAGGTAGAGGTGTACCTGCTCGTAGCTGAGGTTAGCTTTGTACATTATGTGGGTCTTTTTTATTCCAGAAGTGGCAAGTCCTAGCACGTCGCCCATTATCTGAATTTTTCCCCTATTGTTTTTGCGCTCGTACATCATTTTCATATTATTTAGTTTATTGGCTAGATTAGGTGCATGGTGGAACAGTCGTTTCAGGCTTCCATTTCATCTATTTATATGATACCTTTATACAGTTAATTCTTATGATACAGGATTTTGAGTTTTACTTATTATATATTTCCTGTCACGCCAGCTAACTGCACCTTTCTTCTTTGCGTCAGCAATAGCTGACATAAAGCTCAACGAAATTAGAGCGCCACTCAATGGAGCAGCAAATGCATACACAGGGCTTTCGAATATGGCCAGCCGGCATTGCACTGCAGTAGTAACCATTATCAAAGCAACGGCTGATATTTGAAGTCCAAACAGTATCTGGAAGGATGTGTTTCCAGCAAAGCTAACTACTACGAGCAGATAAGGCAGAGATGCAAAAGGTGCAAACAGGATAAAAAATACAGCCGTGGCCATCATATAGGCATCTACTTTGTCTTGATAGTAAACCGGTATCATAAAGCGGCGAAGACCTTGCCACAGAGTTGGAAGGTCCCGTGCCCATACTGCATCGATATGGGACTCGCCTCTGACCATCTTCATCCTGAACTTGTTGGCCTTGACCTTGCCACCAAGTGCTCCATCCTCGACTAACTCCTCTTTTACTCCTTCGTGGGTGCCGATGGCGTCATAAGTGCTTCTTGTAATGATGAAAAAGCTGCCAAAAAAATAGCCGGTCTTAGCGTTTGAGTCATTTACCCGGATTGGAGAAAAACGTGTATGCAAAAATGTTGCAAGAACTGGCAGGGTCACCTTTGTCCAAAAGTCGTTGCAGATGAGCCGAGGAACAGCGGTTAGTGCCTCGAGGTTCTCGGACATGAGATGTCCAACTGCAAGGGACATTGTGGTAGGCAAATGTTTGCTATCAGCGTCTGTGAACATCAAGAGTTCGCCCCGAGCCCGCAGAAACCCTTGATAACATGCCCAGTTCTTGCCAGTCCACCCTTCCGGTTTAGGTGATGCATCGATGTGTATGACATTCAAGTCATTAGCTGCATAAGCCTTCATTATTTCACCCGTCCTGTCAGTTGACGAATCGTTGATTGCAATTATTTCAAAGTTTGGATAATCCTGCCCAAGCAGGCTGTCAAGACAACGTGCAATATAACTTCCTTCATTCCGGGCAGGCAGGATCACGCTTACTCTGGGGAAGCGGCTTATGCTGCTTGTCCTGTCAAATGATTCAAGCATTGGAGATTGCCTAAATGACTTGGTCATGTATGTAAGGAAGTACAGCCAAACACCACATATGCCTGCCATTATGGCAGCCAATACCAAGTTCGTTATTGTAAGGGCCAGCTCCATTGCATCATCTAGGAAGAAATAGGGCTATTTATTCGACTGCTTTCGCAATGCGGAAAAGCGCATCATCAGTTCCTTCCGCAATATGTCTTTTCACAATGCCTGTAAACAGACCTAGAAATCCGGTCAATTTGATGTTCCATACTACATCGATCCTTGTCTTGTGATTGTCTAAAGGGTTGAGTAGGACGATTTTGGTGCCCCTAATGGAACCCTCTGTTATCATTATTTCGACTGATTTTTTTGGGTGTAGTAGGACGGTCTGACGGCATTTTGAGTCTTTAAACGCAATAGTTACCTCGCGCTCAATCTTATTCTCGGCCTTGCTGATATTTTTCACGGTTTTTGTGCCATGCCAGTAGTTAGGCTCATTGTCAACGTCTGCAACAATGTTCCATATCCTGTCAACGGGAGCAGACATTTCCCGGCTTGAATTGACGGTTATCATTACCCCAATCAATAATGAGGTATAATAATGTATAATAGCATTGTAACTTTCATACAAGTCATTTGTGGTTGGAAGACGACGTTAGTTAAAGGGAAAAGCAGTAGAGTAGCCATCGCCATACATACAAAAAAAGATGTTGATTATGATTATTATAAAATCCTACTTTGAGCGTAGACTTTACCTTACGACTAGAGTGTAGGAGAATTTTCTTTCCCGCCTAAGTTGAACTTGCATTTACAGGACCATATGCTGTGCGCATTTTACAGTAACGGAGTTCAGAATGTCTATCTATATCTAGAACACTAAGCAATAAGGTCTCTCTGCTGCAGACATGTTGTTCTTTCTATGGTCATGTTAACTTAGATTACTGTCGATTCTTTAGTCTCCAAACCTTACAGCTGAGGCTTACAGCTGATATATATATGTATATATGTATATATGTATATATTACATTATTCTTAACGAACGCTTATTCGTGCCATCTCATCAGGATTGAGCTTATCCCAAAAGGTGCCAAAAATGACGCCAAGCAGAGCCCAGAACATACTGATTGTGATTGTGCTTGTTATTCTAAAGCCGATGACCAGATCTATTGGCGCATTTATTGGGTCAGGGTTTGCAGGCATTGCAAGATATGCTCCTGCCATTATAGCGGCATATGCCGAGGGAATTATCACCTTCTTAGTATTCGAAGATGCCATCTTCCGATACAAGAATGCAAGCCCAAGTGAGCTAAATCCCGATATCGCCAAAAATGCAACATAAAGACTCTGTCGGTAATAGATCGTTTCAGGATCTCCTACTGCAGGAGGGTTTGGAGGATATTTGAGCGCAGGCATAAAAAATAATACGAACCACATGATGCTGGCAACAATGAGCGCCTTCTTCTTGTTATTGGTGCCAGAAATCGAGCCGCGTGTATATGCAAAGACGATTCCGTACAGCGATCCTATCGATAATCCTAGAATTGTGCCGGCAATTATTTCGCCTCCTTTTTGCCAGAATCGATAGGCTGCAAATTCAGCTGGGTAGATTACTTGGCCGGCTTGAGCGGTGTTCTGCATTTCAAGTTCTATTGCACGTTCGATGTAAGGCTCAACTGCAACCTGGTTGATAACACCTAAGATAGTTCCTGCAATCGCTCCAGCAAGGAGAGTAATAGCAATAAAAGTGATAGCTTTCATAAGGGATCAGGAAGGTTAGTGGCACGGAAATCCCGCTGCATGCCTCATGTCATGGTAGAATTCATGGGTCCAATTTGTCCCACGCTCACCCCCGCTGCCATCAGCCGGCACGGTAAAGCCAAGCATTTCGCCCTGATCGAATCCAACTGTAAAGACTCCAAAGGCAAGCACTCCAAGAAGAATACCTACTGCAATCCTCGGAACGCCTGAAGATGTTTTTGTTATCTGTTTGCTTACTAGCATTCAACTCGGATACAAGCGGCTTCTATATAAGGAATAGGATGGTTTATCCAACTCATAGCTAATAAATAATGCACAGGACCTACTACTGTCATGTATGCACATGTATATCACTATGCTTGAAAGGGTTGCAAGCAGGTATGCTCCAAGCAGGGCACTTTCCTTTGATCTTGTGCATGTATTTGCAGCTTTGCAAAGGATAGGAAAGAAGAGCATAACGAGTAGGAATGAGCTGTGTAGTGTATTAGTTCTCGGTGAAGGGACGGTCAAAACGCTTGTAAAACATCTAAAGATGCAAGGCCTTATAGAAACATCAAACAGGGGCACAAAGATGACTGCCAAAGGAAAGGGCGTATACGAAGGACTGCTATCGGCAATTCCAGCTGAAATGAGCTTGCCCAGGTGCTCAGTAGCCCTTAGCAGGTTCAACTATGCAGTGCTTGTCAGGGAGTTTGGCTTTGCAGTGGGATTGGGCATTGAGCAACGGGACGCTGCCATAAAGATGGGCGCAACAGGTGCTACCACTCTGCTTTTCAAGGACAACAAATTTGTTATGCCGGCAAGCAGCAACGATTCACTAAAGAAAGAGCAGGAGGTGCGCAGGATGCTGATTGAAAAATTAAATCCAAGAGATGGCGATGTAATAATAATAGGGAGCGCAGATAGCAATAAAAAGACTGCCGAGCTTGGTGCAAAAAATGCAGCGCTACTGACAATATTTAGTCATGAGAAGCATCATCATCATTGAGCTTGATGGTGGTGGTAGTGGTGGTGCCATCTTGTTGTAGATATAGAGATACCTTTATTGGCCAGTCCATTTAGAGTCCTTTTGTGGTAGCTGTGGTAGAAGGGTTGTGATTGCTACTCCGCTAGCCATAGATGAGATACATATATGTCTCTCTACCTCCACCTAGTTTGTTTTACCAGTCACAGGATCGAGCTACTTTCGTCTTAGTTACAACAACCATCTTGCGATAGCGTGCATGTAGGCATATGGGAGTTGTTAAGATGAATCTGGTAATAATAATCTAGGGCTAACCTTATTTTTGTATGCAGACTAGTTTGTGACGGCATGAGGAGACGAAACTCCTCTTTTAACTCACATATCTGCAATGTTGTTAAATTCCTTTTTGTGCATTTATCACACAAAACAAAAATATTCTTCCCGACGCACAGACTGCAAGGGTAATCTGTAAATCCTACGGGGTATATGAAAATCTAAGATTGATCTTGCCACATGTCATTTCTTTGTGAAAATAAACATATACTTTTTCAATCCTTATATCTTTCAATATACACAATTTAGCTGGTAACTTTTGCAATGATGCTTGCAGATGGATGTTGAGGCTGAAGCATAAAGTATATGTTACTGAACTGAAGAACATAATGGAACGGTTCATCCAACAACAGATAAAGGGCAGAACGGAATACTTGCTTGAAAGCCTTAAGTTTCCGGCTACAAAAGAGGAAATAAGGATCATCTTAAGCAAGATCGCGAGTTTGGCCAATAGACAGAGTTTGGCCAATAGACAGAGTTTGGCCAATAGAATCAATGATGTAGTTGAAGCAATCGAAAATAACCTTGATGAGGGTGGAGAATATGGATGGCAGCGCTTATGATGTTTAAGTTGCATCGGATCTTGTAAGCAAGAAGAGAACTGAAAGTGAGAGACCTTATGCTAGAGATAGCTGGCTAAACAAGGCCAACTGTGAAAGAATGGATAAAGTGAAAGATAGGATTCATATACGGTGGCCGCGTAAGTATCTCTGGCGCAAGCTTCAAAGATGTCTCACCCAATACTCTAAAGAGTGAAGATGTATAATCTCACTTTTTGAAATGGTTAATCATGTATCTGCTCTCCAAACAAAAGTTTTTTCTACCTTTCCCGACTCAAGTAATGTTATTACACTTTGTAGCTTCCTTAGACGGTCAAAAAGGCGAAACATATTGATTGATCCGAATGTCTGATATAGAGTCAAAGCAGTTATGCCACTCTGATGCAATATTCAGAATCTCTTCATACTTGTCTGAGATATTCTTAGTACTCAAAAAATTTTCTTTTTCCAAAAAAAGCAGCAGTAAGCAAGCAGTCGAGGGAAGTTTGGGCTCTACCAACCATATATATAATTAGAGTGCTTGCAGTATGATAATAGAAGGAGTTTTAGCGTGCAGAATCCCTAGTCAGTTTTTAGATCTCGTTTTAATTTGGCAAATTCCCTTACACTGTTAAGCTGGATGTCGTGACTTCTTGTTATCATCTTTGAAAGTGTCGGTCTGGCACCCTTGCCAAGCCGCACAGCCTCCTTGCCTTTTCTAAGAAAGGTAAGCGTTATCCCATTATCTGATAACTTGCGGGCAAACTCTGATGCAGTTTTTAGCTTGTCAAACAATCCAGTCTCGTCTTCCGGTATTCTAAAGATAGCAGGCTCCAGCAGATCTACTGTCAGTGTGCCATTGCTTAACGCTATTTTTACTGCAGGTTCATTTTCGAAGCTAATCGCAAGCGCGCCTTCCTTTGCAGACCTGAGCGCTTTGCTCAGCCAGTCGCTCAGCGGATCGTTTTTGTCTATATGTAGGTGACTATTGCCCAGCATGACAGCTAACTAATTCTTCTATGTTATGGTTGGGACTGATGCCTTCTTGTGTGCCTCTACTCCCTCAGAAGTCTGATGAGCTTCCCAAGTGATCAAAACCTTGCCGTTAATAGTCCATTTTGCACCTCCAATATCGCGTCCGCCAGGCGCCTGCGCTCGAGGTATGTCTATGACAAGGTTGTCGAAATCATAAGTTACGGAAGCGCCCTTCCCCATCATCCTATCAAAAAGCTGTCCGAGTACCTCTGCCCACTGCGAACTGCTTTGCTGCATCTTACCCTGTTCATTTGTATCTTGATTCATATGCTGGCTTAGGCAACTTTAGATATAGCAGATTATGCACATTTACGGCGAATCTAATCCGATAATAATATTCTACAATAGATATAAGAAATTGGTTTGTATTTTCAATATACATTATAATATGTGAATTGTCTTTCGCATACTACTGCTATCTGTATGTATGTCAAGATACCAAAATGCCAGGATAGCAGAATTGTAGTGAAGTGGTCGAGTCAATTTTATTCAATACCCAATGTCTGCATTCAGACTACCAGAGCCAAGCTGATATACAGATGTCTTTTCTAAGGAATGTCTGGAATTCTGGTCTAAAATGATGATTAAACATAATAAGGCAGACGCGAGTTATAAGAGTCGCAGAAAAAGCAATCACATGAATGCCGTCAACAATTATTCGCTGCCTGTTCCAAAAGATAAGTTGCATAGAATTGACAGAGCATCTTCCCCAGCGCATATCGAGAAATTAAGAAACGCAATTGATTTCATAGTTGTAGAGAATACCCCCTTGCCGCAGCAGACGGCATTGTTACGTTCGTCAAAGATGACTCGCACATAGGCGGCCCAAGCATAGAGTACTGGCTTGATAGCAACTTTATAGTCATACAGCATCCAAATGGCGAATATTCTAGATATGACCACCTTGCGCATGGGAGCGCAGTAGTAAGGACCGGGCAATATATCAAGAGAGGACAGGTTATTGCACGTGTTGGTATGACAGGATTTACATATTTGCCCCATCTTCACTTCCAGGTATTTATTTTCACAGGCAATAACATCTGGACAGATTTTGATACTCTCTCAATAACTGAATTTTGTCATTCATGACAACAACTACAATATTTAGTAGAAATAATTTCAAACCATGAAGCATGCAACTGTGACTTCGAAATAATATGCTGGATAGAATCATCAGGTATCTATAACGGAATTTTGTCACACGTACACATACATCAAAGAAAGATACTAATATTTTTACAGCCCTATCAATTAACTATCAGCAAGCAGAGTTGTTCATGTCAGCCGCTGTACAAAAGCTAGTAGGGTTCTGGCACAGATATGAGAATCTGAATCTAAAGATAGCATTTGTATTGATTTCACTCCAGCTGATCCACCTCTATTGGCTTACCGCTGACGTGGTCATACAGCGGATAACAGGAGAGAGAATGCTTAGTGTACAACATGGAAGCCTGCTTTTCATATTATTCATAATCATAGATTATATCGAGATCCCTGCGCTTGTAGCTGGCCTCACCTACTATTCACTTAACATATACAAGAAGGAGAAAGGCTCTACAAAAGATGTACTATTGCTGTCAATGTTGGCCCTTCAGGTGTTTCACATATTCTGGATTACTGACGATGTAGTTTACGATACCTTTTTTGGATCATCATCTGGATCTGTAGAAATCCCATATTACGCTGCATGGGTAGCAATACTGATTGACTACCTAGAGGTGCCAGTCATTGTCGATCTTTTTTACAGAACAATTGTAAAAGGCGAGCGGCGGTAGTTACTTGCATAAATTATTTGTTGAGCGACAAGAGACGATATGGCAAAACTGCTCTGCTTGCAATTGTTGTTTTGATAAGACTGTTACTTGTGCGTAAGCACAAGATGTAAACGACATCCTGGAGCAAAAGCCCACATAGAAAAAGTAGGGAGTGGGAGTACAGCGGTTTTGAGAAAACAGGGAGGCAGATGGAGGGAATACCAAACCTATAGACCAATCCTACACGCCTCAGGTGCCTATAAGTGACCTTAACGTTCAGCAGGAAGACCGACTACCGCAGCAGATACTACTACGGGGATAGCAGTAGAATCAATGTGCAGACTGGGAGTAGGCATGCTTGCTGGAATGGTGCTTTCATTGCAGCAGCCATAGGTGCTGCAATTTGGTAATTCAAGAGGGGCAGGGGTTAGGTAGTTGAGCAGCAGCCTTTGTGTGAGGTTTATTTGTGAGTCCCTGAATAGGAGTGCTATTTTCTGGGACATGGCCACAAATGCGGCTTCTGATAATCTCTTTCTCAGTAGCTAGACTATGCATTCAGGGACTCACAAATAAACCTCACACAAAGGCTGCTGCTGAAGAAAAAGAAGAAAAGAAAAGCAATAGTCCTTTTTTAAATCGATGTTGGCTATGGTTATTGACTACACTCTTGAAATACTGACACATCTTCATCACTTGTATAGATTCCGAAGCTTCTTCTAGTATGGGTGTCATAGTTCACACTTCAAGCATTATCTGTTAATATCAGAACACAATTGACTAATGTGCATATATATGT
>CAYWRR010000031.1:0-14622 GCA_964460425.1 uncultured Nitrososphaera sp. | reverse complement strand
ATGAAATGTTGTTGTTCTACTTCTCCACTTCCCCAAAATGACTATATATATACACATACCATCTTGGCGATTCATGTAAATCAATTCAGGGAGCCTCATTCAAACTTAGCTATGCCCTCTTTATTCAGGTATGATGATTCCGGTTCGTTAATGTGAAGTTGCGACATCTCAAATACAAACTTCTCCAGAAAAGTGACTGATTGAAAGTCTGTGTTTAGTCTGTACATGTTTGTCTTGCCAATCTTTCTGCTAATGTAAATCAGCTGGTTCTTCTCAAGGTGCGGCAATTCTCTGAAGATAGTTCTAAATGATAGTCCTGTTTTCTTGGCTATCTCTCCAGGCGAATAATCAAATTCCTTGTGGTCAAGAAAAAAGTCCATTATTTGGGACACAGCACGTGAAGAAAACACATTGGAAAGTACACCCTCATATTCTGAACCTGTGTCAACTTCGCTTCTAGACACAATGTTAATTAAATAAGGACATATTTGTTCCTTGCTCTTGCAAAAAGAACTCTTTTTTCACACAAATAGTTTTCGTTATGTGGATAAAAAAGATTAATAACTCGAGAATCCTTAAGTAAAAGCGTGAATACATTTGAGGTTGCTGTACTACGTGTTCTCATAAAGAGGCAACAGCCCCTCAAATTCTCTACTTTGGTAAGCGGCTTTCCTGATGACTGTGAGGACAGCGTACTTTCCGCAATCTCTAGCTTGAGGCTTCATGGATACGTCATGCTAGATGATGATTACCAACCTAATGGGTATATATCAGTAAATAGAGAGCGGCGAAAAGAAATCCTGCAAATTGTCGATTCCGATATATATCCGCATAAATCGGAAGCTCTGCATACAACACAGAGTTATAGTGCCCCTATTAAAGAGAAAAAAGGTTTTGCCCACTTTGGAGTAAGAAGATATCCGATCTCCCAAGGCATACGGGCCATCGCGATTTCCTTTCTGCTAGTTTTCGGCCTCATTAGCGCCATAGCGATTAGCATGCCTACAACAACAACAAGTCCCGACACCGAATTTGTCACTTATCCTCAATATGCATATTATAACAAAAAATAGAGTAGTACCCACGGAGCTGATGATGAACACGAGGGTAAAATCATGGCCGCTTCTTCCTACCAGCCTTCCTCTTCATCATTTGTGGCTTTGAAAGATTGCAATCAGAAAGAGCATTACAACGGCAAACTTAACATGAATTCTAGATGAGTGTTCTCGCATATCCTTTTGTTATACCTGCTTATGCAGTCTAGCCCTTATTTTTTAAAGATTACATGAATTTTGGTATTTGTATATTGCAAATACGGCTTTACTACGAGTCAAAAATAACATTAACACATGCCATTTTTGTCAACATATTTATACCTGTGCTGACTGTAATCTAGCAATGAGTAACAAGCAATTTCTGATCTTTGGTGGCGTAGTTATCGTACTCACTGGCATGTTTGCCAGTATGTCGCTGTATGAAATATTTGCCCAAGAAACAAACAGTACTACCGCCCAATCCAACCAAACGAGGACAGGAATTCCACAGCTCAATGGCTCTGTAAACGTACAGCAGCAATCGAACCAGTTCATTCAGGATAATGTGCAAGTGCCTTTTGCTACTGCATTAGAAACCGCACAGGCTGAAGTTGGAAATGGGACTGCAATTTCAGGTCGCCTAGGTGTCGTCCAAGGATATCTAGTTTACATCTTCAAAGTTGCAAACTTTGACACTCAAACGAGCCGTACTGTAATAGTAGATGTTGGAAACGGTGCAGTATTGTACAGGTCTGGAGATCTGCCGTTATATTTCGGTGGTCTAGGATGCGGTGATAGTGATGATGGTGGTGGTAGACACTACAAGGGATTTGGTAATCATTGGAGAAATCATGACAGAGGCGGAACACCCGATATCAACAGCAGCCCGCCTTCTCGCAGCGGCATAGTTGCCTCGCCAGCCATTGGTGTTTGACAGGTAGAGTTTTTCACTGGGTTTGACACCATGCAACAATACCTTTCCTTTTTCTTTTTTTTGGTCTTTTGTGTAGAGATATGGCGAGAAAATAAAAACACAGCATCAGTAGAGGATTCTATATGACCAAGCAGAAAATGTGTTTTGTTATTAATCATGAGAAATATATATATATATATATATATATATATAGGAGTGATTCGTCCAATATGCCACCTCTAGATAGATTCTAATGATAGATGCCAAAAATTGGCTGCAGTAGGAGTAGCGTACTTGGAACTGCAAAGAAAATGTTGTATCTCAAATCTCTAATGGCTGAATCTAGCTTGTAAAAAGAACCTAAAGTTCATTCTACAGTAAGCTAGATCTATAACAATATTTGCGATCTTGGAGCCATATAATTTTGTAGTATTGCACTTAACTTGCTACATCTAACATTGTATTTGCGGATATGCCAGAGAAACAAGGGAAATTGCATGATATCAAAGAGACTGCTTCAGACGCAGTCGCGATAGTGCGGGAGCTAGGGACACCTGGCGTTCAAGAGTCATTTGAAGTGATAAAAGAGATCACGGTAATAGCCAAAGAAATCATGGAGACAATGAGGACGCCAGAGTGGCAACAGAACATGGAAAACATTCGTCTCATATCTGAAAATATTAACAGTGTATCTGCTAGGATGGATAGAACCACCGCAGGATTAAAGGAGACAGGTATCATTGATGATGCAAAAGGGCTAATCAATACTGTCCGAAGCAAGATGGATTCTTTTGGTGATGGTGGTGGTGATACTGAGGGCCAGCAATCGGCTTCAGCAGGAGGCATTAGTAGTCAAGATTTGAAAGAATTGAGCACTTCCTTTAAGGAAATGCTGGAAGCAATTAAGGCTCTGGCCTGGGAATTAAGGCTCACGGTGGTAGAGTCAAAAAAATCAGGTACAATGTATAATATCGAGGAAACATTTAGAGAGGCTTCAGACACGTATAGGACACTCAAGGGAGAATTGGAAAAGGCGGAGAAGTAGCCAGACTAAATAAAAATATCTCTCTCTACTTTTCTAAGTCTATTTTTCCTATATCCAAACAGGCAGGTCGTTCTACAAGGGGACATGTACCCATGCATACAGATCCGTCGTCCTTTTCTTTCTTTATGTCTACACAAATGGTTCGTTAAAGGAAACAATTATTTTTGCAACCTCTGGCCTCATTAGGTGGTTCGGCGGCATCTCACCTGAACTAACCATCTTTCTCATATTGGTTCCACTGAGCTCTTCTCTAAACCCTGGTCCGTGAGGGCAATTTCTTTCATTAGAGTACATGAGACACCTTTTGCAATAATAAAATGCAGGAAAGAACAACGGCTCTATTTCTAGGTCGGTATAATCTTTGAATATCTCATGTGCTGCAAATGGGTGATAGTAGTTGCCCACTCCTGCATGATCTCTTCCAACAATAAAGTGGGAGCAGCCAAAATTTTTCCTCATTATTGCATGGTGAATTGCCTCTTTGGGCCCAGCATAGCGCATATCTGTGTGGAGCGTAACAAACATCACCATCTGCTTTGGGTAATAGCTGTCTATCAGGGCAAGATAGGTAGAAAGGATCAATTCATCTTTAAAGTCGCCCTGTTTTTTCTTACCAATTAGCGGGTTGACAAAAAGGCCATCGTAGAGGTTAAGAGCCGCCTTTTGTAGCATTTCGTGCGCTACATGTGGCACGTTCCTTGTCTGGAAGCCAACTACCGACTTCCATCCCTTTCGTGATATTTCTGCCCTTGTTTCTGCTGGTGTCATTCTGTACTTTCGCAGCGGTGATCGCTCTATTCTTTTGATGACATCGATCTTGCCGCCGACCAGCTTATCTTTCATATTGACCATTTTTTCGACGCCTGGATGGTTTATATCATCAGTTTGGTAGATCGATTTTGCGCATACAACCTTGTCAAATGAATAAACTTCCTCAACATGCAGTATGGCAAATTTTTCGTTACTACCTCCTTCTTCTTCTGTTGCAAGCGCGATTTCCCCTGCATCCTTAATGTTGGTTGCTTCTTGTTCGTCAGAGTCAAGAATTATTGGAACTGTCCACGCAAGCCCATTGCTCAGCCGGCCTCTCTTGACAATGTTCTGAAAGTCATCCTCGCCTATGAATCCTTCAAGGGGACTAAAGATTCCATCTGCAATGTTTTCGATGTCGTTTCGGAGCTCATTGCTTACTAGCAGCGTATACATGTCCTGCATACTTTTTTTGTCAGAAATGACAAATCTGTCTATAAGCTTATTTCCGTGAGGTGATGGAATAGAAGAGCCAGCCACACCGGATCACTACTCTCTACTTTTTTTATTATTTCACACCATTACTACTACTGCTGCTGATGGTGTAGTCTCTTTCTTGACGGGTCAAAGTGGAGGCCACACTCTTTTTGCGCAGCGCTTTCCCACCACCATCTCCCTGCTCGTGGGTCTTCACCAGGCTTTATTGCCCTTGTGCATGGCTCGCAGCCAATGCTTGGAAAGCCTATATCATGAAGTTTGTTGTATGGGACATCATTTTTTCGGATGTAGTCCCATACCATCTCAGATGTCCAGTCTGCAAGCGGATTGACTTTTACTATTCCTCCATGGCCGCTATCGATCTCGATCTTTTTAGTTGTTGCCCTTGTTACAACTTGGTCACGGCGAAGCCCAGTAATCCAACCATCAAGAGTAGAGAGCGCACGGTTGAGTGGGTGCACCTTTCTTATTTCGCAACACAGTTTGCGATTCTCCACACTTTCATACATTAGGTTCATGCCTCTTGGCCTGACCATATCCTCAACCTCCTTTTGGTCTGGAAAGTACACCTCAATTGGAATTCCATACCTTACTCTAATTGCATCCATTACATCATACGTCTCTTGATTGAGACGTCCAGTATCAAGGGTAAATACCCTTGCCCTATTCTTGTCAAGGTTAGCCATCATATCTATGATGACAACATCCTCTGCACCAAAACTTGATGCTAGAGCAATTTTAGTTCCAAAAGTGTCAAGGGCCCACTTCAAGACTTCTTGGGCCGTCTTGCTGTCAAATTTGTCTGAGAGCTTTTCAATATGCATATATGTCGTAGTTGGATTCTGCGAACTCATAGGTGTATGTAGAAATTGAGAGCTAGACTCCTTATAATAGTTGTTTCCTATGTCCTTAGGACATGATTTAGTCAAAAAATAACATGATACAATTTTTCAGCATGTATAAATACAGATACACACTCACAGAAAAGTGCTTATTTATTAACAAGCTTTTCTGTATATTCTATAGAATAGTCGATTAACTATATAGAGTGATTGCTAGGAGAGATAATGTGGGATTGTCTGAGAATTTTTGGGAACATATCAATCTATACCGAAAACTTGGTTTTGACCCTCTCCGCTGGATCCCAAGCTGCTCAAATGAAGTGGACATTCATGTCCTCAAAGCCGCGCTGGCAGAAATCAAACACTCTCACATTAAGATATCTCATTCATGGTTTGACTCATTCTACCATATTGACGGCAAAATTCCGGAGTTGACAAGGCGTGTATATAACCTTGCCAATCCTGCTATGGACAATCAAGTCGAACTAAAACGGGCACTTGCAGTATTTCGCATCCATACTGATTCTGGAGAACATGTGCCATTGTTATCTAAAGCATTGAAGAACTTTTTTAAAATCTTCAACTCAAAGGTCTCGGTGAGAAGTGCATCTACAGTATTGACAGAGCACAAGGCCGCAGAGTTTGGAATGTTTGATTATATTCAACTGCACAGAGGCGACAAAATAGGATACATGCCGGCAGTAACTTCAGTAACACAGGTCACTGACGTGACAAAAGAACCCGATGCTGACTTACATAGTAATATAGCGATGACATCTGCGATCGAACTTTTGAACCTGCTTGGCTGCAATGTGAAGTCTTCGTCATCATCTAAGATATTTCCAATTTATGATGCTCCTTCAGAAGACGTACTTGACAAGATAAGATCTAACCTTGATGCCTTCACCTCTCGCTACAACCTTGCGCTAGAAGATTATAGCTCGCTCAAGTTAGGTAAACTGTTCTACGGCACAAGCGCTATGGCAACAACTACAAAAGATCTGCCTACAAAATACGACCAGATCGAGGAAGGGATGGAAATTATTATTACCAACAAGTTTGGCGGCCTTTCTGCGCTTGGCCTCTACACGCTAGCTAGTATGGGTTCCGAAAATATTGCCAAGTACGAACAGAATAGCGGTATTCCGTTTGCCAACATTACTCAGGCAAAGGACGAAGCGGTAAAGAACCTAAGCGAGCCGCACTTTGCTCTTGGAAAAATAATTGCAAAATATTGCCCAGACTTTGAGACTGCCACATATGACAAACAGGTACATATTACTGCAGTTTACCCCGTCGGACCGCAAGGAGTTTTTGCACTGGGCGCACTTGCAGAGCTTGCAAATGTCCAGCTGATGATAAAGGAGCTTCCAATCAGAAATGAAGAGATCTCCAAGTTTGTAACAAGCGAATTTCTCATAGAAAACTCAACAGCATCACTGAATGGATGCCACATCATAGTCGCAACAAGGGATGTGGCTACCCTGATAATGGAGGAATTAAGGAAGCATAATTTTGCCCCCGAGAGGATTGGATTTGTAGAAAAGAAGGGCCCTTGGTCAGTAAGTTTTGCTACAGATGTTAGCCAATTTGTGGCTTCAAAGGTGAAGCTTGCGAGGCTAATGGGAACTCCTCAGCAACATGATGATACTACTCCCCCCTCTTCTCCTCCTCCCCCCTCTTCTCCTCCTTCTTCCCCTACTCCTTCTGCCTCTTCAAATGGATTAGCGGTATCATAAAGAATTATTATCATTATTGTTAGACTGACCTTTCATTAGTGGATATAGAGATATTGAGAGAGACATATTTTACAATCGGACTAACAACAATCAAATGGTAAGGTTTTAACCTATGTCACTTTTACCCTGATGCCCTAGCTGCGATAATGATATACAATATAATAGGTACTAATTCATGCTAACGCAGAGGAAAAAGATATGCAAGATCCAAACTGCATTTTCTGTAAGATTATTGCCGGCGAGATCCCTACAAGAGTTATAACACAAAATGAAAAGGCAATGGCACTGCTAGACGCCTACCCGCTGGCTTCAGGTCATACTCTTGTCATACCAAAATCACACTATGTCAAGGTGCAGCAAATGAGCAAACAGGACGCAATGGCTGTATTTGAAATTGTCTGGAAGCTTGCCAGCGCAGTCGAGACAGGTTCTCAAGTTAACGCCTCTACAATTGCAATCCACAATGGAAGTGAGGCGGATCAGGAGGTACCCCACGTGCATGCACATATTGTTCCAAGAAAGAGAGGTGATGGCGCAGGCCCCATACACTCTATGTTCAAAACGAAACCAAAACTAAGTCCGCAGGAGATGGACTCACTTTGCGAAAGGATAGCAAGCAACCTTTCTTCTTCTCCTCCTTCTCCTTCTTGATAACAGTATGATTATCAATCTGAAGAGCATTACAGGAGCCATAGATCTGAGGTTTCCTTCTATTTTGTGCCCTAACACAAACATTGCTATTGCTGCAAGCAACATTGAGCCGCCAGCAGCAAGGTTAGTTTGCATTCCTGCTAATAAATATCCAAGAGTCATCCCAAGTCCAACTGCATAGAAGGGCACACCTATAGAGTGTAGCGCCTGGTTGACAGGATGCCTATGGGTATTTTTTATAATCTTAAAGATCGTCTGCATGACAGGACAACATATATTATTACGCATCAACTTATAATAATACCTTCTAATATCTGAGGGATTTCTGACAGACATGCCACTGTGTATGTTGGGCGCTCACACGCCGTCCTAGGAACTTGCAAAGCAAAGAGCGAATTTGTAGTCCGAATAGTAGTCATGCCAAGTGTGTTGGCTGGACAAATATCTGTGTCTAGCCTGTCGCCTACCATCATGCATTCTTTTGCATTTTGTCCTGCCTGCTTGAGGGCAAGCTCAAAAATCTTGGAGTCTGGCTTTTTCAATTTTACAGATGATGATATTGTCTGCACCTTAAAGAACCTATCAAAGCCAGATTTTTCGATTAGCCAACGAATATCTTCTGACTGGTTGGCTATTATCCCCATTTTACAATATTTTGAAAGCACCTCTAGTGTTGGCTTGGCATCATCAAAAAACCTGAATAAATTGCGCCTTGCTTGCTTTATGTGGGGTTCTAACCTGCTAGCGATGACCTTTTCGTAGCCTGGAGGAGAAAGTAGCTTGCTAACTTCAATGACAAGCTCCTTGACACTGCCATGCCCTATCTTGCGGTTCCGGATTACGCTGTCACGGATTGCATGGTAGTTGCGGCCGTCGATCCTTGCTCCAAAGCCATTTAGTATTTCAAGAAATTTTTGGTCAAAGTAAGCAATGTAGTCCCATTCATCGATAAGAGTCTGGCCAAGATCAAAGAATATAAAAGAAGGAGGAGTAGCTGCTGTCATCTTATATGCGCAACCAGTCTAAAAAATATGTCAGTAACTATTATTTAATATATTATTATTATCACTATTATAATTATGATTATTGCTATTGCTAGCTTCTATCACTATTGCTTAGAGGGCAACATTTTAAATAGCGTTTTCAGCTTTCACGGCTTGTCTTGCACTAATGAAAAGGGACTATGATATTATTGTGGCAGGCGGCGGCCTTGCTGGCCTTATAGTAGCATCATCAGCTGCATACTATTCTAACCAATCTCTGAAGATATTGGTTGTAGACAGAAATCCACTTTCTGAGCAGGGAAGAAAAACAGTCTCTGGCTGGATCTGCGGCGATGCAGTGGGCAAAAACACTGTTGACTACATGACAAGCAGAATCAAGATCACATGGAGCCGGCCGGAAATAGAGCACCCCGTCAAAGGCGTAATTGCATATTCACCTGATCATGAAACAGGCATATCATTTGATGGTGAGGGCTACATGCTAAACAGACGGCTTCTCCCGCAGAGGCAGCTGAGAGATGCAACAAAGGCAGGGGTAGAGATCAAAGAGCGGGTAGCACTTCGCTCACTCCTTGTAGAAGATGGTAATACAGTCATTGGAGTAGAGGGTGACGACTTGGCTAACAAGACTGTGTTTAAAAAGACAGCAAAGCTTGTAGTCGATTGCACAGGTGTAACCTCTGTAATGCGAACAAACCTTCCAGTCAAATCATTTATCCAACGCAGAATTGACCGCGATGACCTAGAAGCTACCGGAAGATACATCTATAACTTTGACCTTGCACATGAAGATAATACGTACTTTGATTCGGACTATTGCATCATACATCTAGATCAAAAAATAGCACCAGGTGGCTACGCATGGGTATTTCCAAAAGGCAAGAGCAAAGTAAACATTGGCCTTGGTGTTCAGCAAAAGGCTTTTGATATTCGCAACAAGGCAATGGGATTACACACTGACTTAAGGACGCTCATAGATGAATATGTTGAAATGAACCCTGCTATTGCGAACCCACGCCTTGCTGATGGCTCAGATGATGACGGCAACGCCTGGGGAACTTGGCAGGTGTCTGTAAGGCGGCAGAATGACTGCCTGGTGGCAAACGGTTACATGCTGGTTGGTGACTCGGCATGGATGCCTAAGCCATTAGATGCTGGAGGCATTGGGCCGGCAATAATTGCTGCCACAATAGCCGGCAAAGATGCAGTAGAAGCGATACAAGCAGGCGATACTTCTGAAAAAGGGCTCTGGCAGTACAACAAGCATTTTATCGACGATTATGGCTACAAGACTGCAGGACTTGAAGTCTTCCGCAGAATGCTACAAGGATTGACAAATGAGCAGATCAATTATGGCATGAAGCACTTTCTATCGAAGATGGATATCGATAAAATTACCAAAGGAGAGCACCCAGAGTTCAGTACTGTAGACAAGCTGGGCATGATAATAAGAGGAGCAATGAATAAGAAACTTGCTGAGGATCTAAGGTATTGTGCCAGCATCAATAAGATACTAACTGATCACTACTACAATTATCCTGACGCACCAGAAGGGTTCTCTGCGTGGCACAATATCCTAATTAGACATCTTCAGGCTGCATTTTTAAGATACAAAGATAAAAGTTCTACTGCAAGTGCTAGTGCTACCACAGAGTCTCTAGGAAGAATCAGCAGCAGTCATTCAGCGACAAGAACAACAACAACTCCACGCTAAGATTGAATCCTTATCTTACTTTTGCATTCTTAACTTTTTGTTAAAAAATGCCACACCAGCAATATGTCAGATTCCCAGTGATTGAGACAATAGATCTTAGCGGAACATCATCTACCATCCGTCAAACTGTCGACAGGATGGTTGATGTCTACCTGAAACAGGAGCCTGTGGGAAAATTTAGCTATCGCATACTGCTACCACGGGATCCAAAATCAACTAGGAAGGCGAAGATGATCGGGCTTGCCTTCCAAGGAGAGTTTTTGCTTAGATTGCGCAAACAAAATGTCGTGCCAAATGTGCGCGAAGTACGCTATATCCACGACGAGCATCATTATGGATGGCTGCTTGCAAACCCTCAAGTTTACGAGCAGTTTGAAAAAGGGATCTGACGTTGCGCTAAAAGTACTTCCTAGTATGTTGTCTAGCTCCTTTTGGAATTTTTTGTGCAGTTCCTTATTCTCTTTTTGCTCAAGGCTTGCCTTACCTACCTTTTCGATACTATTCATAACTCTGTCAAATTCGCTAGTCCTTCTGTTGCCTTTGAAAGCCTGTTTGCAAGGAAGAACACCGACGAGAGCATATAGTTTACCTTGTCGCTTTCAAGCTCAACTGTTTTAGAATCTGGAAATGCAGAGTCAAGGCAATTCCTCAGCTGCCTTGCAGATTGTTCTAAGCACTCAACATTGCCATTGCAGTCTGTAGATCTCTTGCTCCATTCAGCTATATGCAGCTTACAACAGTCTTGGAAAATTCTGTCATGATTATTTGAAAAAATAGTAAATTAAGAATAAATGGGTTTCAATCTCAAATGGAACCAATATATCGCCTCTTACTATATATGCTTTCAAAAGATCATTAACAATACCGTGTGGCAATACTTGCATTGTTTCCTGTCTGTTTTTATGTGGATAAAGTACACACATCATATTTGAGCTTATACTACAGAAATTCATTTTGGCTTGGAGTACAAGAGATGACTATAAGAGGGCAACTTCTTGGCAATGTCACACGTTCCAGTGGTTGGCTGTGATTTTTTTGCAAAATTCATGTCACCATTGCAGGATTTAAGAGCCTATCCCAATAATATGCTCCTGTAAACAATGATGCAACAAGTTGTACCAACCCTAGGTAATTTTCTGGTTTCTTTTCATATCTGATTAGCAATTTCCTGAACCTATTATGCCAGGAATTTGTACGCTCTACAACCCATCGTCTTCTTCTTTTTCCACTACCACTCCGCTGCTTCTTCTTTTTCTCACCTCTAGGACGTATATGTGTGGTACGTATCTTCTTTTGACAACCTCAGTATCTATCTCTCAAAAGTTATAACCCTTGTCAAGGCACAGGTGCTGGCACACACACACATACTTCTTGGGTCTGGCCCTTTTAATTACAATGTTGTCCAGAGTGAGTTTCCATAGCTGCCTTCATGTCATGAGTGTTGGCTGCAGTGACAACTACAGATAATGGAACACCCTTCTGGTCTGTCAGAACATGTCTTTTGGTACCTAGCTTGCCCCTCTATCTGTTGGATTGGTACCTGTCTTGTCCCCCCTAATGGAGCTTTGACAGAAACACACTATCAAGCGATTGCCATTTCCATTCGATACCATGAATGTCATCGTATATCTTCAATAACCTGACCCATAGTTTCTGGAATACCCCCATCCTAACCAATTGTTGAAACCTACGATGACAGGTAGAACCAGAGCCGTATTCTTTGGGTAGCATCTTATTCCACTGGCAGTCTCTGTTCTCAGTACAAACAAAATGCCATCCAGTACTTTTCTAAACGGGACAGCAGGACGTACCTTGGTATTATGTGGCTTTTCCTTGGGCAGAATGTTCTTTATATTTCATTCCAGACATCATCTGTAATGCATTTGATAGTAGTAAGATGATGTTTCTTTTTGCACTTGGTATTTCTGCACCACAGAAGATGAGACAAAGATGCAAAGCTATATTGACAGTCGTCATGCAAATCTGGCTAGTATGTCAATATTATTGGGATAGGCTCGAAGGCTCTTCTTCGAAGCTCTTATGCTCCAGATTCAGGTTGGCTTTATCTTGGCTCTCTGCTCCCCCCCCAAGTCTTTCATACTGCATACTAAATAGGTTGATTAGCGAGCTAATGTCTGCCTCTTCATTAATCAGAAAGGTTACCCAACCAGAAGTGGGCAATACGTGGTGAGGCAAAGCTCTTCCATCCTTGACCAACTCGTTACGGATGCTCATAGTAAAAGGAAGATCAGCAAATCTTCCTCCATGCATATGACCCATTTCTCTCCCGTTGATACGAAACTCTGTTCCTCCAAACCTATGAGGTTGTGAAGTGACTCCTGGCCAACTCATCAATTCTCTCTTGACCTTCTCGAATACCTTGTTATCATCTAATAATCTTCCTAATTTTGTTGATACGGCAGTCATGAGTATATTCTTGGAGGCGATTCTATTAAGGATGATAGTAATTTACTACTAACTAGGTTATCTTCTTATGACTCCTATAGCGAAGAATGCCAATCTTTTGCTCTAGACTTATACTTCTTCCCTTACCCAATAGCTTTCAGCTTACGGTAAAGAGTCTAACCGAGCTTTTTAGAAAGCTTGAAACGTTAGGCATTATTAGGAGAAGAATTGGATCAGAATATCCATTTAGGGGGGAATATGGACTAACTAATCCGGGAATGGTATTTGAGCCAGCGCTACTTGCTGCATGTTCTTATTCAATGAGATATTTATCCGGAAATTGTGTTCAAGGACAGAAAACCAAGATCATTAGTTCAATCGAAGCTTCGTGTTTTAACCAAGATACAGTGTTAACTACTAATACTACATACCTATTACGGTCTTGACAATGCAGTCGCAAAAGTTTAGAGCTTGCCTAATCTCGCTTCCAGTGCCATTACGCTTTACACTATTCTTGCTCGCGGCTTTTACTGAGAGTGCTTCAGAAGAAGAAAAGTGACCTGGTGCAAAAGGGCGAATCATAGTTTACACTTTAGTTGTAACTGCATAGTGGATCTTAATTTCACAGACATTCAAATAATATTTTGAGATTCTATCAGCTGGAATGAAGAAGGAATGTGATAATTGTTCAAGGAAATTATCAAAATTTTCATTATTTAGTCATACTAAAAAGAAGATCTACAGGTACCATAGCGCAATACTTTATCGGACATGCTTGGACGAACTAAGCTTCCATCGCCGGCAGTTAGAATACAACAACCCTAATAAAAATAGGATCGTTTGAGAATCCCAAAAGTGTGGAGCAATACGATGATGACAAAGATGTATGGATAGGATGACTGCGAATTGATGTATGCCCTGGCAGCTATATGTTATATCCAATTTCTTGTTGCTCTAGCTAAGGGCTGCCATTTATATTATGATTCCTGAAGGCTCCTGTTGGAGCCTCAGTTGCCAAAATAGATGTGCATTAGGATGATCGGATGATCACAATGATGACTACGACCCTGTAGCTGCTCCTTTATTTTCTTCCACTGATTTCTCTTGTGTTGTAGGTGCCGGTCCTGACTCTATTACTATTTCCTTGTCTAGTATATTCTTGGTAGGTATCACAATTGTCTTGCCTTGGTCATTTTTTAATATTACACTAAATGAGCCTGCTTCCTGTATAGTACCTGTTGTCACGCCACCTATTGTCACCCTTTGTCCCTTTCTCAAGGTAGGCTGTATCTGTGTTGTTCCTCTAATCATTGCTGGAAACGCCTCTCTCAAGCTGTACGCCAATCCTACTCCGACACCTATAGCTATGGCGGCTGCCATACCCCATATTAGTGCAGAGATTACAGAATTCAGGATGGCCTCACCTATTTGTAGCTGAGTTGTCGCAACAACTAATACTATAGCGTACAAAATCCCGCTAGCAACTAATCCTATGGCTTTACCTCCCACTACTCCTCTTGCAGGAAGCTCACGTTGCATCCACTTTCCAACAAAGTCTGCAATGAGTGCACCTATTATCAGTATTATTATGAAGGCTACAACATTTGGAATCCATAGCCACACATCATTGATAGCTTCAGATAGTTGAGTAAATTCAAGCACATTTACTGCGGCTGAGATAAAGAACAGATAGACAAACCATCTAGCTGCAACTGAAATTATTCTAGTTAGGTTCCATCCTGCCCTTGACACTGACTCACCTATACCGGTTCTGCTCCAGTATCGGTCAAGGTTCATTTTTTCTGCAACCTTTTTTACAACCCACCCAATAACTCTACCGACTAGAAGACCGATTCCAAGCAAAATCAAAGCAGCTACGATTTTGGGTGCTGCCTGGGCTATAGTAGTCACAAATTCGTTTAAAGAGTTAGTGATGGGATCGATAAATGATTGAACATCCGCTTGCTGAAGCATAGTACTTGCTGCAAATAGTGCAATAATTTGACTAAATGAAAGAAAGTCTAGC
>CAYWRR010000030.1:0-14856 GCA_964460425.1 uncultured Nitrososphaera sp. | reverse complement strand
AAGCACATTCAAGGGGTGAAGCAATTGCACCTATGAAATGGGAGACTTTGAAAGATGAGAGAGCATGGCTCCATGAAAAGTTAGAAAAAGAGAGGAGCTCTTAGAGAAAATCCTTTGAAAATAGAGTGACAAAAGCAATAATTTGACCAATAAGAACATACTGCTGTAGCAATCCAATATAGTTTTCCACAAAATGTAAATCTCATAATTTTAAATTTTTACGATTACTTTGCTAATGAAAACGAAGTTATCGACGATTGCCGCCGCCATAGGAACAATAGCTGCGATCGCTACAATAGGAAGTATAGGAGGAGCAGGACAACAATTAGCTCTAGCACAAGAAGATCTGGACTTAGATGCATTTTTTGATGAAATCGATGATGTGGTAGAACGAGAAGTATGTCCACCAGATATAGATCCCCCTCCAATCGGGTTTCCGACACCAATTGGATGTCTAGAAGAGACTTCAGAGCTTCAGGATGATTTGGGAGATGTGCTATGTAGGCACGATCTAGGTTTTTGCCCATAATAGTATAAAGACAAACAATGACAACTAAAAACTCCCAGAATTTTTTGATCTCTTACACTTTTTTCACTTGTTTTATTTTCAGAAGTACTTGTGACTTATCTGCATCCCTAGGTATATTTTGAAGAGTCTTATTTCTGATTCTAAATCTTTTTCTCTTCTAACAGGATTAATTATTCCTTCTGCTGCTCTGGCCTTGTATCTAACTTCTCTGTGTATGTGTGTATATGCATTTTTATTTGTTCCATTTCAGGCTAGATAAGACACCAGTAGCTTATAGCTCTATGCATTATTGATACTCGCAGAAGTGTAGGTAGGCCAAATATCCAAATAAGAATGCATACATCTTCTGTCAGGGGTACGGCACAAGGATCTCCATACTTTTTGATATACTGCAATACCCGACGTTGTGTCTGTAATTAGATCATTTTGGAATTTCGCTTGCATCATGGATGGTCCCTATTCTTAAATTATACTTGAGGTGAGAAACAAATTTTGATATGGCCCTATCTTCGGTTCTCCGCTTATACAGATAAATCATGGGAATAAGAGGCAATATCATGATTATTGCAGGAAATGCAAATTCCATAACCAATCCTGACGTTTCCCGCTGTATTACCTCCCAAGCAGTTAGAGGTCCAACACCAGCTGCAATGCCAAGCAATACCTTGTACGGATTTGCAGGCGAGACAATGCTTTGTCTAGCCTTTAGGAAGACTCTCACCTTGGATGAATCCATTACTTCGATTGGAATTATGAATAGTGCCATAATGGGCACTGTAAGAACCCATACATAGGTGCGAAGGTTGTTAAGATTTCCACTTATGGGACTTCCTATAGGCTCTGGTTTTAAGATAAGTGTGTTAGAAGGTGGATCTAGTTCCATGCGAAAATCATTTTCATTCCTTGAGACTTCCGCGACGGCTATAGGCGTTCTATAATTTGGAAACCCATTTATGTTCTCAGCAAGATATAACAAAAGCGCTGCACTGCTCAACACCAAGAACGAGGTACCGATTAGACGAACAAGCTTTGATTTTTCTTCATGGGAGTGCCTATGATCACTTCTATTATCAGCTGATAAAGAATGTGAGGGATCCCATATGAAGTAATTTTCAAGATCAATCCATCCTCTTCTGAGGATCAGATGCAGTATAGGCTTTCTCTGCAAATTAAAATAAAAGCTAGTAGTTCTTCTCATCATCTTCTCCGCAATGAGCCATCCAACACATCCAACAAGAAGACTAATAATAACGGCTGATACAAGCAACACTAGATTATCAAGTGTTGCATTTTTGTTAGTTACTATAATTTTTTTATTTATTTGTGAATCTAGTGCAGTTGAATAGGTGTTTGATTCAATACTTGCAGACGCAATATCATAGTGGCTCAAAGCACCCAAAAAATCACCTCTATTGCTCAAGACAGCTGCCAAGTTATTGTGTGTCGTAGCATGATTTGGAGAATATAGAAGAAGAACTTTCTGGAGCTCATCTGAAGCCCTCGAATATTCTCCTAGATTATTTAGAAGAACTGCATATCCGTTAAGGAAGTTTGCAATCCACTCATCCATGTTCATGAACGTAGAATGGCCTATTACATACAGAGACCCAGGATCTGAGTCAAGCATTTGTGAGATCTCATATCTCCCATTTTCATAAACCTCTCTTGCTTCTTCTTCCAATCCTGTATTGGTCAAAGTGATACCCTTGCCATAATATGCGAATAACCTTGCTGCTCTATCTGAGCTCAATGCCCAATTTGGACCATTAATTATCTCATTGTATTTAGAAATAGCCTCATGGTCTTTGTTTATAAGGATCAGTGTTACTGCATAGATATTTTCTGCTTCGGGGAAGTATCCGGTGCTGTTTTCAATTGCATTCTGGTAAGCAAGAAGTGATTCATTATATGCCCAAGATGCACTCTTATTATAACTATCCGCTAGGGTCTTATTATCTTCGGCATATAATTTCGAAAGAGCTGAGTCGAATCTTGCAATCGAAGTCAATGCAGAACCCCTGTATAGGGATGAATAGGGGTTATGAGGCATTATTTTTGCAAGTTCGCTAGCTTGCTCCAATGCTTGTGCATAGTTTTCTCTTACCCGCTCAGCGAGCTGTTCTCCTTCAAGCTCTTCGGAATACCCCTTCTGAGTCCAAGCAAATAGGCGCAGAAATGCTGCATCCCACTTGTATGATACTTTACCGTCCAACCTATGTATAACTTCAAGGGCTTTATCTAACATATTTGCCCTGATTAAGAGCAGGGCGTATCGGTAGACTGAGTCAAAGTCATCAGGGTTTGATTCCGACCTGTTGCCGTACAAGTTGATGGCTTCCTCCATTGACAAATCCCTATAAAAAATTAATTGATTGATATGATCTTCCATTGCAACTTGCTCTTCCTGAGTCATATTTCGTCTCGAGGCAAAAAAGTCTACATAAGAATACCCTACAAGCTCAGATAGAGCAAACTGCATGCCATACCAAGCCGAGGCGTCATTCTTATTAGTTGAAATTGTTCTATCCAGAGTGTCAAATTCCTGCTGCCATACTCGCTTAACTTCTTCGGGCCCGCTAAGGTGGTACAGTAGGTTCAATCTATACTGGAGGGCAATAGGATAGTCTCTATGATCTCTTGGCACTTGAGCAAAAGCTTTCAGCGCTTCTTCGAATTTCATCGGGTCAGAAGGACCCTCATTATAAAATTGAAGACCCATTATTATTGATTCATGCCATGTAGGATCAGCCTGTGCAGCGTAAACATTCGCCAGATTAGAGGAAGATAGCAATAAGATAATAATTGATATGAAAACCATAGTATAGAGGAAAGATTTGAGATCCTTGGCAACAGGGATATTCTTCATCGGAGGAAAGACCTGACAGATCAAGTGGTTTTTTCTATACCTACACGCTATCGGCTAATGATGGGTATATATATATACGATACTGCAAGGCAGAGACCCCTGTAACATTATAATTAACATCATCAATACGTTTGGCAGTGGCCGCGATGGTGAAAAATTTGAGCAGCATTGCCATATGATAGTGATATGCTGATTGATGCAAAAGTTAGTGATGTCTTCAAGATAGTAGGAATCCTTCATTAGTCTTAATTGGTTCATCATATAAGGGATCTTTTACTCTGTTGATCATTAGAAACAACCGAAATGACAGCAGAGCGGCTTGTCCACTAATACACTTCCAAGTTTTGAAAATGTTTGCAGCACCTGCCAAAAGAGAAGAGAAATGGGAAGAAGTGGCAAGAGCATTGAAGATATTGCAGACAATAATGGGCTCATTGCTGTTCTCAAAATGGATGGTGACGATATGGGTGAAATAATTAGTGGAGGTCGTCTCCATGATAGAAGAAAACAACCTACTCCATCTAGGATATCCACTATCAGCAGACTTGTGCATGATGCCTGTGAATCAAAACTCAAAGATATCGTTGAAAATGAAAGGAATGTCGGTTTGGTGATATATGCAGGAGGCGATGATGTATTGGCAATACTTCCAGCAAGAAAAGTGTTTAATACTGCAATAGAGATGCAGCAAGAATTTTCTGACATAATGGGAGGCTCAGCTACTATGAGTGCAGGGATTTCAATTTTCAATTACAAGATACCCATCTATGCTGGTTTGGAGAGTGCATCAGAATGCTTGTGCAATGCAAAGAATAATGAAGGTAAATCCTCTGTATCATTTGATGTTCTTTTTGGGATATCAGCTAAAAGAGGATCAACTAGAAAGCCATACAGATGGCCCCAATTCAAAGATCTTTTGGAATTAGTAGATTATATGGGATCTTCAGAGGCTGCCAAGACACAGATAAGAGCAATTGTTGAAAGCTACAGAAAATCAAGGCTCGAAGCTGAGATTCTTATCAAGTACAACATTGGAAGGAATGTGTTGGATTGGCACACTGGCCAGCATTTTTTAAAGTATTTAGAGAAAGATGATGATGGCATACTCCACGACGCATTTATCATCCACAATATTACGAGGGAGAGACAAAGAGGTTAAATGACAATAACAACAACAACCACCCCATGTACTGAAGAAGAGCTAAAGAAAGAGGCTGAGGAACTGGCAAGGATTGCCGTTAGAGGCAATAGAGTAGCGATAAATCAAATAAGAAGTCTCTTTAGCCTAGCAAGAACCAAGGGGTTAGTTGAGTTTGAGATCCATTTGAAATATCAAATGGGAAGGACAGATAACAATACCGGTCGCCCTATTGTTTCAAAAGTATTTGGGGATAGGCTACTATCAGCAATATCGCGATGTCAGAAACAAGGACTGATTACCGTCTTGAAATGGACTGTAATGCTTTATGATTATGAAAAGAAGTTTCCCAGTAGTAGCGCTAGTACCTCTTTTAGGAGTAAAATTTTTGAACAAAAAAAGGTACCGAGCGCAGAAGTTGAAAATAAAATTGAACAGGTAATCCGCCAAAAGACCAGTGCATTGGGCTTTGGAGGTACACGTATGGAGCAGGATTCAGAGGGAACGATTACCATCAGAGTTGCGTTGAGCAAATTTCATGGCGACCGAAAAGTACTTTCTGACGAACTTAAGACCGCATTGAGAAGCGAAATTAGAGAATTAGGTAATAGCTATACCTTTTTCAGAGTTTGGATTGATAGGGAGGTGAGAAAAGAGAGATATGGTATTTGAAAAATTAACTGAGAGGTTGATAATAAATGGACAAATCATTTCTCAGACGCCACTACACATAGGCTCTGGAAAGAAGGAATTAGAGATCGGTGATGTCGATACTCCTATAATCACAGATACATCGGATCAGCCATACATCCCGGGCTCATCTATAAAAGGAAAAGTAAGATCTGAGGCTGAACGTATAGCTAGGCAGAATGGAGAGCCAGTCTGTAACCCTCCAAACGTGAGGAATATGTGTGGCACAAAGGAGCGGGATATCAATAGATTGTGCATTTGCTGCAGGATATTTGGTACTGCTGCGGCTTCCGGCGGGATATCTGTCGCAAGTAAGGTAAAGTTCAGGGATTCATACCCTGTGGAGAAAATAGACAGGCTGCTAACAAGAGCAGTAACTGCACTAGATAGAAACACTGGTTCTGTTTCCCATGGCGCGCTGGCAAAAACTGAAGCAATTCCTGCAGGAAGAAGATTTGACTTAGAGATAGTGTGCGAAAATATGGACGAACATGAAAGGAAGCTGCTCAGGGCAGCATTGAAATCAGTTCAAGATTCTGCACTAGGCGGTTACTCTAGCAGGGGATTTGGCAAGATAAAATTCAATGTCACAAACATAGTTAAAAGAAGTGCAAAGTACTATTTAGGCGAAGAAGAAGAGCAAGTAGTCAATGAGCTAGAGATGTGGCAGAGGGAGCTGCACAGCTAGAGGAACAAGAAAGGAAGAGGAAGAAGGCGAAGAAGAAGAGAAAAGGGAAAGGAGGAACCAAATAAATATGACACTAAGCTGTTTCAAACTATCTGCTACACTCATAACAGATAGCCCAATTCATATAGGCAGTGGAAAGAGAACTGGTGTAATAAAACATTCACTGCCTTTTATCCCAGGCACAATCATCAGAGGCTCAATTGGTAATTGCTGGCTTAGAATATCCTCTAATGAAAATAATGGCTCTGAACTATTATTATCCTCATTATTTTCTGAAGAGCCTGGAAAATCCTCCAAGATATTTTTCAAACATTGCTATCCATTGCATCTAAAATGTAACAACAACAACAGCAGCAGAGGTGTATTTCTTCCAGTACCACGCACACTCTTCAAATGTCAAAACCAGCAGTGTGGAAGATTGTATAATACTTTTGAACCTCCTATACAGTGTGAAACCTGTGGAAAATCAGTAAAGGCTGCCCCCGGATTTAAATGCGATAGTTGTGGTGAATTATCTTCGTTGCCAGTATCCATGAAAAGAATTAGTGGTACAGCCATCGACCGTACTTCAAATTCGGCAGCGATTATGGCAACAACTAGAGCCCCCCAGCATCTGACAGAACTAGTAAAATATGATGATGAGAAGGGCAGAGAAAGCACCAGGGACAATAAGGATGATGCTACTACTTCATCACTTGAAGATGAAGCAGAAAAGCACGGGCTCCTTCATACAACTGAGGTAATTGAAAGAGACACAAGGTTTGCACTTGATATAGTGCTAGATTCGTCATGCCAACCCATCCTAGACAAGGTTAAATCACTTCTAGTAAGAGGGCTTGAGGATGAAGGAATTGGTGGCTCAAAGTCGAGAGGTTTTGGCAATGTGTCAGTCAAAGATCTAAAAGTACAAGAAATAACCACAGAATTGCTTGAAAGACAAACCCAATCTTATTATTCCAATAATAATAAGGGCTTGAACAAATTTTCCATTCAGTTGCTGTCGCCTTTGGTGGTGGAGAATGCAAGAGCGAATCTTGAGCCGTCCACTTTGCTAGAAGCTACAAGAAGGGCATATTCGTGGTGCTTTAAAGAGGGTAAGCCCTCCCTTCCTGATTTAGTCAAGTTAAAACAGATTTTTTCTTATGAGGTTTTTGGCGGATGGTCTCTAAAGGAGGATAGAATTAGAAGACGTGCTCTATCCATTTCTTCAGGCTCAGCCTTCTTGTTTGAATGTCCTACACCAACACCATTTCTTGGAAAGGCACTTACATCATTAGAATACTATTCTATTGGCGGATACAAATCTCACGGGTACGGGCAAGTAAGAGTTTCTTCTGTTCCATAAAGAAAGATGGGGGTGAGTTCCAAGAACATTACATTCATCATCTCAACTTAGGGGCTTAATCGAGGCGAGGCAGCCCTGCTCGCACAGCTCTGGGTATCTTTATAAAGACTCAAATAAATTAGGTATACACTCCTGATGGCTTTAAAAAAGGCATTAAATCATGGCTATAACACCTAACGGAGGAAAATCGTGCCCCTCTTTCAATGACTCCAACGTGGATGAGAAGGTAGCAACTTGTGGGGTCTGCCTCTTGCTTCGCCGTAGTAGCTTTCAATGACTCCAACGTGGATGAGAAGGTAGCAACATACCTTCAGCTATTACTGTAACATTTTCTACAAACTTTCAATGACTCCAACGTGGATGAGAAGGTAGCAACACAGCAACTGGTGATATGCTCTACTCTTAGGGATCTGGTTTCTTAAATGACGTAGGAGAGCGAATCAAACCAAACTTCTAGCTTTCTATGCGTCATCATCCGACTCAAGTTGTTCCTTGAAAATGTCTTTTCTTATCCTTACTGGGTGTGCCAAACTAAGAAGAAAGATTATCCAAGGGCAGAGGTTCCGCCATGCGAAGCATTGCTATTGGCTCCTTGTATTGTTCAAGAAGGTTACTATGAATGGAATTCTCTGTTACAAGAGAATCCTCGCGTCTTCTTTAACTAGCCTAACAATAGTTAAGCAAATAGCGTAGAGTGGTTCTTTATAATTACCGAACTCATATAGCTATTCAAAGTTCTCTGTAAGTGCAAAAATGCATCCACACTTTTTCCGATAAGGAGGCCATATTCTTGCTCCTAGATGTTACCAATACTGTCAAGAATTCTCTTGTTATCGAGATATGTCTTGCGTATGAATAATAATTCTATATCGTTGCTGCCACTTGTTTTTTCACTATCTTGTTTCTTTAGATGAGGATTTGGGCATATCTAGAAATTCATAGTCCTATCTCCAATTAGTATATGCATTTATCCGCTGTTCTGTTGCTTCTACACAGTCATCTTACTAGCACATTGCTATCTGCTATGTTTAGCTCTCAGCACATACAACGTAAAGACACATAGAGATTCTCTTCCAACATCTTTAGGAAGTCTGCTAGTTTTAGTCTTGAAGGTACTGGCATAGCAATATCGTGTAGATGTTAGGATGTTGCTTGTAAACTACTCCCAGCGGTCAATTCTTCTGGATATACCATTATAGGTTTGACATTTACAGGCGATGTCTGATTTGGAGCGTTTATGAGTTTGAATAGTGCACTATCATAAGATTGAAACGCATGAAAGCTTCTGACATCTTTATTTTGATTCTGCTAGTGCTGACAATCGTATTAGGTGTATACTTGTGGACTTGATTAATTCAGTAGAGGATTTGAGAAAAGAATATCAGACAAGAAGAATTGCAGGTTTGAATCGTACTATTAGGCATTAAAAGTCATTTCATATCCTTTATTGCAATTTCAATTTGCATCCTTTTCCATCTCTCTGGTGCATTAACAATATTCAGGCAGACTATTAACTTTTGAGCTATGCTCTCCTAGATATTCAACTATATACCAGTCATCGTCTAGATAGTGCTTACTGACTGGCATTTATGGACTGTATGTCCAAAAGGCATAAAGATAATTGACATTTTTTGTATTAATACAACACAGCTTCTTGCTTTAGCCGTTAGAGTTATCTAGGTAATGACAACTCTCCATGATGCGAGGAAAGGTCCTTTGTGGTAGCATTTACTCTTTTCTGCTTAAAAACTCAATAGTGAAGAAGAAGATGGTAACGAACTGCTCGCTGCCTCAGCTTGAGAACTATATAATACTACTTGTGCAAGTCTCCTCTCGGATTCAGAATCGCCTTTTGCAATCAAGATATCATTCTGCTCAAAAACAACATCACCTTTTGGGTTATAGATCCAACGGCCTTGATTCTCCTTGTAAACGGCAATAATGTCTATCCCCATATCAGCTTCCAAATTGGCCTCTGAAATAGATTTGCCTTCGATTACACTTCCTCGACCAACTTGTAAACGGGTAATAATCTCATCGGCTTTTTTCATTGCATATAAGAGTACAGGATGTGTCCCTATGCCTTGAGATACGAGATCTGAAATAGCTTTACTAGCATCAGACAATTTTTCTGAAGTATATGCAAGCCTTATCAAGCCTCGCAAAGGCTTGATGTCCTCGACTTTCTTTCCATATAGTAGCACCTTTGTTTCCAAATCTGATCTTAGAAGCTCGAGCTTGTCTTCAATTCTTGACACTTCATCGGCGATATCCTGATTGTTAAAGATTACAGAGGAAAAGGCTAGGTCAACTGAGAGTTGGGATAGCGACATCATCTCGATAAGGGTTTCTCTGATCTCCCTGAGCTCTTTTTGCTCTTCTCTGATTTCTGAGAGGTTTGGAAATACATCCGAGCGTCCTGTAATGAAAATCTCAAAATTTGATAGTGCTTCAAATGGGCCTTTTGCAAAGAGCTTATCATTATCATTTATTACAATAGTATCTGAGGGGTTGAATATCCATTGGCCCGAACGCTTTTTTATAGCAATAAGACGCATACCTGTATTTTTTTCGATGTCGTCAACATTTGTCGATACAGCTTTAGAATCTGCTGGAACAATGATACCTGTAAGAGTTTCTTCCACGAAATGCAATGTTTGGATGAAAGCTCTCGGAAGTCCAATATCAGCAAGCTCTATTTTTGCAAGATCTATGGCAACTGTGCCTATTTGCATCGATGAATCGAAAAACTGTAGCACTCCTGTTAGACTCTTGGTTTCCTCCATTCCACGGGCAGAAAGCATTACTGCCACTCTTCCGCTGAATATGAGCTCTTCCAGCGTCTTCATCAGCTCTAACACCTCTTCGCCAAAATGCTCCTCACTGAAAAGTATAGAAGAATATGCAAAATCAAGCATCAGTTCATTTACGTCTCTTATTTGTACAATAGTATCTTTGACGTTAGATGGTCGATATCGCAATTTTTTGCTGCCTCTATGAGGAAGATTACTACTACGTAGGGGGGGGCGGCTGCCGCTGCTGCTTACTCCACTCTTATGCACCAATGTCCAGATACTATGAATGAGGCACTATAATAAAATCACTATTACCATAAATAGGGACAGAACACCAGTTATGTCGCCAATCGTAGTAACAATAGGGATTGCAATGTCGTCAGGGTCTAGCCTCAGCCTATGACTATAATAGATAACAAGAATGCTTACAGGCACAAGTACAGTCATAAGAATCCCTCCTGATGCCATTGCAAGCACGAGTATAACGTCGAGAGACACACTGGCCACCCCAAATAAAGCTCCAAAAGCAAAGGCAGACAGACCCAATATTAGAAAAATGAACACACTTGCTATGACTACAGCTAATACGTTGTTTTTGAAAACAATATTTGACATATTCAGTTCTAGAATCCCTAGATGAACGGCTGATGAGAGTCTTGAGCTTAATATTGCTCCAAGGTTTCCTCCTACACCTATTAGTGCAGGAACTAGAATGAGGATGGATGGAAACTTTAATAATTCATCTTCAAACTCTTGCAGTACAACTCCCGACAAGGTGCCAACTGCAGCCATTACAACGAGCAAAGGAAGAGTTGAACGCAACACAGAGCCGAATTTCCAATATAACTGTGGTTGTAGTGGTGGCTGTACCTCGGCACCATTAACACCATTATTGTTAGCTTTACCTTCATTTTCTACCATGACTTTAGATCACTCCAATTATCATCTCCGCAGCCAATAACAGTGCAAGGATACTGAAAATATCTCCAGTAACAGTAACGGCAGGTCCAAGCAGATTGTCAGGATCTATACCACTCCTGTATCCAAGGTAACCGGCTGTTATTACAACAGAAAGCAATATCACACCACTTATCAGGCCTGCAAGCAAAGATATCGCCATCAGTGCCCAAATGGGTATTGTTTCTATTGATAGAATAATAAGCACCACGTAGGCAAGAATTGCGATAATTACTGATACAATTGCAGTATTAACAATAGAAACACTTGATATGTTTATCAAATTTGGATTTCGCTCAAACTTTGGCATTATGATACCAAGATGGAAGCCTGTGGCTAACCGAGAGCCTAATGCCCCATATATATTTCCACGAGTATCCATTACAGCAGGTATCAAGACAATCAATCCGGGAAGGATCTCTAGCTGTTCTGACATACCTATGAAGACAAAACCGGCAAAAACGCTTCCTGCAGTAGTTAACATAAGTATTGGCATTATCTGCTTTAGGATAGTGCCTATTCCTGCATAATTTTGCAAAAGCTCATCGTGTAGGCTATGCAGTTGATTGTCATCGTTTTCGTTGCCATTATCAAATAAAGTTTTAGATAGTTCCTCGATTCTATCTATTTCTTCTTCTTCTTTATCCACCGTACGTGGTTCATGTGATTTTGACTTGGAATCATCGTCCCTGCCCTCCCCATTAGCCAGGATCACATCAAGTAATCCCTCCTTCTCTTACCGCTGGAGGCGTAGAAAAAAGAGCAAAAATAAAAAATGGAATTCATTATGTCAAGCATCGCATGTCTGACATATAGAGACAATATTATTCTATCTACAAGAATGATATATACTGCATTCATCAGGGAAGTGTAAGTTTGCTGATTGATGCTTTCCATTCTGGATCTATCAGTTTCATTGATATTCAGTTAAGAAGAGATTAGCTAAGCAGGCTGCCAGATTGGGATTCAAATAATTTTTTATCCAAATCCCAACTGACCGCATAAATTTTCATTTGAATCCACCAAACCTTAAAGCTAATGGCAGCCTCCTCCAATTGATAAGACGCAGTGATAGGAAGTTAGCTTAGAGTATTGACTAGTCTATGATTTCAAAAGCGGCAAAGTAAATGCAAAAGTTGCGTCTATTCCGCTCTTGTTAAGTTCTGCCCAGATCTCGCTACCAGGAGCCTTTACTATGTTTTTCAGATATACAGTCCCAGACCAGTTCCTTTCTCCGATCCAGAAATGAACTTTTGAAATAGCCTCGACACTATTTTCGGTTTATTCCCAGCCCTCAGTATGAAATGGATGCAACAGCTATGGATTTATTGTCTATCACCATTATTCCCATTGTTAGAGTCATGAGTACCATATCTCCCTGTGTTGAAAATTTGACTGCATTAGAAACGCAGGCTTGTAATCACTTGAGCTATTCGGTTTACGTCATCCAATTCTACCAGATGTTCCCAGTTGGGTCTGCTCTATCGTCTGTGTATTGCTCTTTAAGGCAGGTGACTGCCTTACTGGAATTTTCATTTTCATTTTCATCAAATTCATTTTCGATGATCGCTTGAAAGTCTGATACCGCACTCTCAAATAATTCATGGAGAAGATGTATTTTTTCCATTGAGTTGCAAATATCCACTCTATTCGCGTAACATTGAGAATATCTTTCTTCTGCAAGATTCTGAAGTTTGTAAGCATTTCTAACTATTATGTCAAGAAGTTTTCCCTGCTGTTGAGGATCAGTACTACTAGCATCATTCAGCATTTCTCTGATAAGCCAAGTATTGGCTGTAGTGGAGTCCTTAGCTCATGTGCAGCTATGTTGATGAATTCTTTCATGGCTTTCTCGTTACTTTCTAGTGTTTGATATTTGCCGTCAGAGATTCTCTGCAAACTTTATTACCTTCCAAAGGTTTTCAAATATGATTGCATATGAGCTGGCAAGCGCTTTGATATTTGAGTAGGTGGCTATGCCATGGCCAGGTAAGGATCATCTAGGGTTTCATCTCTTAATCCCCAGCCCATAAACTCCTATCTATCATAAATCATATGGTAATTCCTGTATTCGATCTACGTCAGAGAATCTAAGATTTGCAGATGAAGATATATTTCTCTTACTTTTGCACTCTGCTAATTTTCTTCAATCTTGGCTCCTCTTGGTATCAATAACTTTATGTTAACACCATTTTCAGAAATTTTCTGGTAAATATCGGCTCCCCTTGCTCGCAAAGCAAGAATGAATGTGTGCGGTGTAGCAAATAGAACTAATAATTTGTTCTGTGTTTTGTTCTCATTATATCCAATGCGCGACTTATTGATTTCTGCATGTCTTCCAGCATCTCTAATTTTTCTGGTGCCCTCCTTCCTCAATTTCTCTTATCTTCTTCTTAGAAGGGTTGTTTTATTCTATGAAGTTACAAAGAAGTATTTTGCTATCGATCAACAAACGACTTGACAGTACTTCGGATAGTGTGTGTGTTGGTGTTGCCTCCTTTTCATGTTTGCAACACCGAGATAGCTTTGCTTGTCATCTATTCCAATATTGCCTCTACTTTATCTATAGACGTACTTCTGCTATTTTCATCAACTCTTTGCAATAAGAGATGATGGTATTAAAATAATGAATTGCAAATTCCTTGAGAGCTCCTACCAGGACAAGAATAGTTTAGCAGAATTATATGGTATATACATGACAAGGATTAATTATCAATTAGCCTTACTCATAACTTGAGCGTATAACTACTAAAAGGGATTTTGTCCTTACAGCTGTGATGAACAGTAAAAAACTTTCTTTATTATCACCCATAGGAGTGGCATTGCTAATAGGTACATCCCTACTAGTTACATCATTCAGCTCCACAGCGCTTGGACAACAGCAACAGCAACCCAATTCAGGTGGTAACCAAGATACGACCTTAACAATTACTATTAACGATACTGCAACGACAACTGCTGACACTCTTAATTGTGACATGGCTGCATCTGTATTGTGAGGCGTGATACTTCCAAATCCTGCAGGACCATGCGATATAGCCGTACCACTGCAAGGCCTTCAAGTGCAGGACGCTGCTACAGGAACAAGCCTCAACAAGCTGCTAATCTTGAATCCCCTGTTTGAGTTCTTGCCGGTGTCTAACCAGACAGCAGCAGGTGGCGGCAATCAGACAGCAGCATATGGTTTTGCACAGTTTGCAATGATGTAAGGAGACCTACTATTCGCAACTAATGCAATATCTAACTCTAGTTGGAATGTTGTCACAGTACACGACCATGTTGTAGGAGAATCACCACCAATGATTTTTGTGAATGCAATAGCACATGGAGGTATTAATACGCTAGCAAGTGACGCTAGGGAAATCCTAGATGCACTTATAGCTCAAATGCAGTCACCATCTGGTAACCAAACATCAACAACTACAGATGACGGAGGCGGACAATAAAATATCAATAACAGATAGAAGCAACGTAATTGATACAGGGCATCGATGAAAATCTCTTGCATCTCTATCTCGTATAGTAGTAACTTTGGGACCAAACAAGAACTAATAGATGACAAACATGGAAGAATCATCGGTTCAACATTATCTGAGAATAAAATGTATGGGCAAAAAGGGTTGAAAGCTGGCAACAAGTGCCAATCCCTACTATTTTTGTTAAATTATTATCGTTTTCTCTATCCAACAGTGCTTAAAGCCATTAGTAATTGCACGTAATAGGTAGAGTAGTATTTAGTGAAAGTAAATCTACACAAAATATATCATCTTGCTCTACGCTTTTCTAAGTGAAGAGTATCAGTGTTCAAATGATTTATCGTACGATCATATGGAACTGACATACATGAG
>CAYWRR010000029.1:0-15223 GCA_964460425.1 uncultured Nitrososphaera sp. | reverse complement strand
GATGTTCAGATTGCTGTTTATAAGAAATTCAAGGTGAATTGACTTTCTTATAATGCTTGCATTTCTTATGCCAAATCGCTTACCTACAAGACTATCCTGGTTTGAGGGGTCAAGTGATGATAGCCAGATAACTGCTACTACAAATGAATCAAGTAGTGCAAAGAGGGGATCAGGTTTGTCTTCTTTTTCCTTCGTAATGCCCCACTTTACTTTGGTCTTTGTCATTGAGGCCAAGCTATCAAAGCTTTTGACAAACTCGCCAAACAGGGATTCCATAGTAACCCCGATTATATGATCTTTTGATCTAACAAACTGTGTTGTTACCTTTTGGTCAGTAAATTCCATTCCATGGTACTTGGCGTATAGCAGCGGCTGACCATATTTTACAACATAGGCTTCGCAGCCATCTATTTGTGATATAAGGTGCACAAAGTAGTTTTTGGACGTCAGATTCTTGATAGTTGCGTTCATTTTCGAGATTATCATGAGATTGAGAAGATTCCTGACAAAATCGTCGGCGTAGCCGGGAACCTCCCTGAAATCGTAAAGAATCTCCTCTACGACCAAGACAGTAACCATATCCTATACCCGGCACATTAGAATTTTTCTTGCACAAAATGCTAAGACGTAGTGTATATGTGTCAACACCGCCGTTTAGTTGCAAATATTAAACGTTTCGTCAGAAGCAGGGTTATTGACTGAGCGTTTCATATTCATGCCTTCAGCCGATAAGATGGCTAGGAGTAACATTGGCAGATTTATGAAAAAGCATAGTATATCCAACTGGTGTCAGCTGATTGAGAAGGCAAACAGTGATATTGAGTGGTATTGGAATGCGGTCAACGAAGACCTTGGCATAGAGTGGTTCCGAAAATACGATAAGACTTACGACTCACAGACAGGAGTGCCATGGACAAAATGGTTCTTAAACGGCAAATGCAACATTGTTCTCAATGCAATTGACAAGAATGCCAAAAAGCAGCCGGATAAAGTTGCATATATTTTTGCAAATGAGCAAGGTTCAAAGAAAATCACTTACCGTGAGCTTGATGAGCAAGTGAGCAGGCTAGCAAATGCGCTGACAATAACTGGTGTCAAAAAAGGTGATGTCATTGCCATCTACCTCCCTATGATCCCAGAGGCTTTTTATGCCATCTTCGCGTGCTCCAAGATTGGGGCTGTCCATACTACAATCTTTTCTGGGTTTAGTGCGCATGCACTCCACTCCCGCCTTGTTGATTCCAAGGCAAAGTTGCTTATCACAACCGACGTGGCCAGGCGGCGAGGCAAGAAGATCAATCTTGCAAACCAGTGGCAAAAGGCAGTACAATACACAAACATCTCCAGAATAGTGACGATCGGCGACAATTATAGCGACTTTGTCAAAAATGCAGGCGGGGCCAAGACGGAGGTGATGGATTCAGAAGACCCACTGTTTATCTTGTATACATCGGGTACTACTGGCCATCCAAAGGGTACGCTGCAGGTGCATGGCGGCTTTACCATTGTTGCAGCACAGCAGGCTGCATATCTAATCGATATGAATCCAGAAGATGTTTTATTCTGGTATGCAGACATCGGATGGATAACAGGGCAGGTATGGGTAGTATACGGAAGCCCGATAATAGGTGGGACTGCCCTTGTATATGACGATGCTCTTGACCACCCTACAACCGATACATGGTGCAGGCTGATTGAAGACCACAAGGTAAGCATCTTTGGAGCTGCCCCTACTGCAATTAGACTCTTTATGAAAAACAATGTGCAGGCTAGCAGATACGATTTTCAGGCACTTAGAGTTTTGGCTGCAACGGGCGAGCCAATAAACTCCGAAGCTTGGACTTGGTATTTTGAAAATGTAGGAAAAAGACGCTGTCCCTTGATCAACTTATCAGGGGGAACAGAGATCGGAGGCGCAATACTGAGTGTGCTGCCAGTCATGCCACTTAAGCCCTGCACAGTAGGATGTCCCGTTCCCGGCTTTGATGCCGATATTTTTGATGATACTGGCAAGGGAGTAAATCAAGGATACTTAGTAATCAAAAAGCCATGGCCCTCTATGACACGTGGGCTCTTAGGTGGCCCCGGCAGATTCCTCGATACTTACTGGTCAAAGTACAAGGATGTATGGTATCACGGTGACCTAGTATTTGTCAATTCTGATGGCCTATGGTACATTCAAGGCCGCGCCGATGATGTCATAAAGGTGGCAGGTCATAGAATTGGGACTGCAGAAGTTGAGGCAGCTGCTGCATCTCATTTGGCGGTAGCAGAAGTGATTGCAGTCGGCAGACCAGATGAATTAAAAGGTGAGGCAATAGTTATGTACGTTGTTGTAAAGGATGGTTACAAGGCGGACAAGGTCTTGGCAGACGAGATCATCACACAAGTAGAGGAATCGATAGGAAGATTTGCTCGCCCTCAAGAGGTGAGAATAGTGGCCGAGCTGCCAAAGACTAGGACAGGTAAGCTAATGAGGAGGCTTGTTAAAGCAAAAATTACTGGAGGAAATATTGCCGACCAGGACTTGTCGGCGGTTGAAAACCCTTGGTCGCTTGAGGGCATTTAAAAGTTATTTCTACATGTTCTTGCTTATCAATTTCAATGGATGGAACACATATCTGCAAGGAAATAGCTAATCTATATGACAACATTGTCAGTACCGAGATAGTTGAAAAGGGTATCACCATTGCTGCACATGTAAAGTCAGGCACACTTCCAAAGCTGGAAAGACTCTTTGCTCAGACGGAACTTTACATGAATACTCTACAGGCAAATACAGAGCATCTGGGCAGACCACATTATCTGATGGCACATAACGACAGCATGGATCTCTTTTTCTTTCCAATAGTTATCAATGGCAGAAAAATGATCCTAGTTGTAAGGGCTTATGTTCCATATACCCATGAGGAAATAGTTAATAAATTGAGAGAATATGTTGGCAAGCTAAGACCAAAATATCATTAGCATCCAAATTATTATAGCAGATTCAGATAGAGCGGTTAAAGAGCAATAGAAGTAGAGGAAGAAGACTATTCCTACCTATGACTGTTTGCATCAACCCCCCACATGAGAGGCCGCAGCAGAGCTTTTTTTGCAATTTTGTGGTGACGACAACCAAGCCTGTCAACTATGGTGCAGTAGTAAATATAGATAGATTTCAATAAATAAGCAGAGGAATCTTGTCTATGTCATGTAGAATTCCTAGGTTACTGATCGCGGGAATAAGATCTATATAATTACCCTACAAATGATTTTTACACTCAAAAATGCTAAGCTGCATATATGTTTCTTGCATTGCATTTTGTCTCTAGAGATATCCGGAACTTGTATGGCAGAGAGGTCAGCTTCATAAGGCACAAGGAAGCTTTATTTTGTCAAACTATCGAGTAGCACATATATAATAATGCATACTCGTGATGAGGATGACACAAAGAAAAAGAATTTTGAGCTTACAGGCAGTAGAGCTCATTATGCTCCATCGCTTTCATTTACGGTTAATCACATGCGGCTTGAGATAGAGCCTCACCTCCATAGACATGCGATTAGTTGCGAGCAAAGGCTGTCGATTGTAACTCTGCAGGACATTGACACCATAGAACTTGATGCAGTTGAACTTCAGGTAAAAATGGTCTCTGCAGCAGGCAGGCTTGATTTTCGTAGTCTTGATGACAAGCTTGTAGTTAAACTAGGGAGAACTCTAAAGGAAAGGAGTAAAATTGAACTCTATATTTCCTATACTGCCAAGCCACGCAAGGGTTTCTATTTTGTAGGGCCTGATAAGTATTACCCCGAGAAGCACCAGGAGGCATGGACACAGAGCGAAACCACTGAAGCAAGGTATTGGTTCCCTTGCATAGATCACCCACGGGTCAAGTTTTCAAGCGAAATTTCAGTTATAGTCCCAATAGGATTTACGGCAATTTCAAATGGTTTATTGCTAAAGGTAGAGAAGCAGAATAAAAAGCAGATCTATCACTGGTCTGAAACAAACTTACACCCGTCCTATCTTACATCAGTAGTTGTAGGCAAGTATGTTGAGATGAAGGATGGCAAGAACTTGTATTACTATGTCCCACATGAAAAAATGCAAGATGCGCCCAGAACGTTTGAACATACCCCTGAAATTATCAGGTTCTATGAAGAATACCTTGGCACAAACTATCCTTATGATAAATATTCACAGGTGACAGTCCAGGATTTCCTTTATGGCGGTATGGAAAATATCAGTTGTACTACGCTAACGCTAGATATACTTCATGATGAAAAAGCTCACCTTGACTTTACAAGCGATTATCTTATATCACATGAGCTGGCACACCAATGGTTTGGTGACCTTGTCACATGCAGTGATTGGCAGCATATCTGGCTCAATGAAGGATTTGCTACCTACTGTGAGGCACTCTACTGGGAGGCATGTAAAGGCAAGGACGAGTTCCAGTATTATATGATGCAGACTGCTGACTACTACCTTGAAGAGGCCAGAACCAGATATACTAGGCCCATTGTAACAAAAGTATACAAACACCCTGATGACCTCTTTGATAGACACACCTATGAAAAGGGAGGGTGCGTGCTCCACATGATGCGCCACCTAGTCGGAGACAAGTACTTCAGAAGGTCGCTTAGAACATATTTGCAACTCTTTGCCAAAGGCAATGCTGAGACCGATGATCTACGAAAAGTGTTTGAACTTGAGACGGGTCAGAACCTGCAGCAGTTCTTTGACCAATGGATTTATAGGGAGGGCCATCCTGAGCTCAAGGTTGACTTTTATCATGACAACCATATTGTAGAGATCAAAGTCAGACAGTCACAGGCAGGTGAGCATTTTGAGTTCCCGCTTGAAGTAGAGATAGCTTTTACAAATAGCCATAAGAAAATATATACATTCAAGGTTCAGGATAGGGAGAGTATCTTCCAAATCCCTGTTGATGACGAGGTAGATTGGTTCTCTGTTGATCCAGAGTTTAAAATTTTAAAGACGATATCTATGAAAGCACCAAAGGAGCTAATTCTCAAGCAGCTCCAAGAAGGAGATAACGTGATCAAACGTATAGAAGCTGCCAGAGCCCTCAGGGACAAATCGTCAGATACAGTAATCGATGCGCTGGCATATTCCGTCCTGCATGATAAATTCTGGGGTGTATCAGCTGAGGCTGCAAAGTCGTTAGGAGCAATCAAGACAAGCTATGCTTATGAAGTGTTGAAAGGCTGCCTTGCAGTCAAGCATCCAAAGGTAAGACGTGCTGTTGTAAAGGCGATAGGAGAATTCAAGAAAGAAGAGTCGCTTGAATTGATTAGGCCATTGTTGCATGACGATGGTAGCTATTTTGTTAAGTCGGAGGCCGCGACGGCGATAGGCAAGACCAAGAGCAAGATGGCCGTTAGTATCTTGAAAAAGGCTACAGAAACTACCACATTTCAGAACGTCGTGGCACAAGGGGCAATAGCAGGCCTTAGAGAGTTTACCGGCGATAATGAGATTGCAGAATTCATGATTGAAAAAAGCAAATACGGAAATTACCATAGGATAAGAGAAGCTGCTACTTTTGCCCTTGGCAGATTTGCAGATAACCCTGCCGTCTTTGACCACCTGAAGACTCTGCTTACTGACAAGTGGTTCAGAGTCCGCATAAATACATGCAGAGCATTTGCGGATGCTGAACTGATAAAGGTGATTCCTGACCTGACATGGGTGATAGAGAACGACCTAGACTACAGGGTAAGGAGAGTAGCTGAAGAATGTATAAACATTATAAGAGGAGCAGCAAAGAAGCCAAAGGAGGTAGCACTGATGAGAGAAGAGCTTGAAAACCTCAAGTCAAAGAATCTAGAACTACTGGCAAAAGTGGATAGGTTGGAGCGAGAGCTTCACTAACTTCTGGTAACAAATTTTGCAGTATCCTATTGAAGAAGTATTGACTGCTTCATACATGACCTGCAGTCTTATCCTTCAAATATGATGACTTCCCATATAAATGGATGATAAGTTTGTTACAAGCTGCATTTGCACAACTTGCCTGACAGACTTGTAGTTTAGTACTTTAATTTATGTTCTCAGGTTAGAGGTCTCCTTGAAGGAGCAAGAAGATGCCAACTTCAGTTGTCAGTACAAGTTTGTACATCAAATTATGGTAGTTTATTCAGCTTGGTGCAGGAAGTGACTACCAAGCAGCGAGCTTACTATCTATTTGTGATTTATTTTTAACATTGCCAAAATTTGATGACAACTCGCAGTAGAACTAGATGATCGTGTGATTCATTCTTGGCTTATTGCCCACTACAAAACCTATAAGATCACATGTGCAATCACCTGTAGTCCTGTTGTCAAATTCTTCGATGTTATTTATCTGGTTTTAGATGAAACTATCAAGGCAAGGAATCAATGCAAAGGATTTCCAATGCAATGATCGGGATGGATTATATGCATGCACAGGCTGTCAGCTTCCAAGGATCTCCATAGTCCAATCATAAGTATGGGAAATGAGCTATGGATTAAATTGCTTGTTGTAAAGGAGGAACTGCTCTTCTTCTTCTTTTATCATGAATTTATTGATAAATGAGGTTACTAGTTTGCTGTCGTAACATATCAGCTGCAGACTGTCAAATTTGCCATCTAAGTAAAGGTTCGTTATGAAAGAAACAAGGTGGCGGAGTGAGATTGCAGACACAATGTCAAGATAGACTATTTGCAGTATGTTAGTCCTGTCCCAGTAACCGCGCTTGTTGATTATTGCAATGCCGTCAATGGGCAGGCTAGTCACAATTACACGTTCTTCTTTGACGAAATTTATAAGTGCTGTACGGTCAAACATGTACCAATGCCACGACTTGACATATCTCCTTCCAGACATGCGGTAGATCTTGGAGTGCTGAAGGTACTGCCAGATATCATCTATATCATCAGCATTTGCAATTCTTGCATTTGACTCTTGGTGCCTTGGTGTGCTTAGTACATTGTAGTACATCCACTTTGACACTACCCTAAAACCATTCTTTTCCATCATGCTCTGTGATGCAAAATTGGTTGCATCCACTATTGCAGACGCCTCTTGGGCGCCTTTCCGCCTGCCATACTCTAGCATTTTTGCGAGGAGCATTGTTGCAATGTGAGACCGGCGACGATCAGGGCGTACTCTTATTCCTTCAAGCCAGATGCCTTTGCCTTCGGGACAGATAGCAACATGTGACATTGCAATCTTCTCGCTGCCTGACTGGACTACAAATAGCTGGCCATTCTTTTCGGCGTACCAATAGCCCCACACTCTATTGATGTAGTCGCCCCAGCTGAAGGTATTTGTGCAAAAACTGAGGATCTCGTCCTTGTCTGATTTTCTAGCTGGCCTGATCGTTATCATCAAGTTTTCTTATAGCAGCTGGTTCCATCTTGTGCATAAGAGTTATGTTATAAGCTATTTGATGTTCTTAATATATTAAGAGACTTATACTAGTGAGTCTTAATCTCTTGAATATTATGACGACATAGGAATGTGTATATGTGAAACTTGCATATCGCCAGCATATTTTGTATACAGGCTGGGATATTATTGTAAATGCAGCCTAGTATATCTCTATACTGCAAGGGAGGTTGCTGCTGGTGCTATGATTCTGCTAAGTACAATATGACGGTATGCCACTTCTTATTGTTTGTAAATATCAATTCCAATATCTACATCCAACAACTGTAGTTTAAGCACAGTTAGTATATAGTGGAGAAATCATGTCATACTTCATGCTCTGAGAGCAGCCCAATTTGATAGATAGATCATAACATAGGAGATTTCAAATGCCTAGGTGTTTAGCTGATGGATGCTATACTAAAACCGTGCCTAAAATGGATCCCTGCATTGCATCAGTCGCCACAGGGTAATAGTCTTGTATGTTGACCTGCAACAAAGGCCTTTGATTCGCTAAATACATGTGCTCAGTCTGTCAATGTCATAAGTAATGCAATTCAAGGCAAAAAACTGCACATTAAATTGGGCGACAGGGACCTGTACTTTACTTGCTCACTGCCTTTGCTGATGACTCTGGGTCTGCAGTAATTATAGAAAGCCAAGGTTTCAGCAGGTCGGGGTTAAGCTTGACCAGCTCTACATTTGCATCTCTCAGCAGCTGTGTGCCGTCTTCAGGGTAGTCTGCAAGCACCACTATCCTCTTTATGCCTACACTTACAGCCATCTTGCTGCACTCCAAGCAAGGAGCAAAAGTAGAGTAGAGTATGGCGCCCTTTGTACTTCCAGCGTTGCCAAAGAGGGCACACTGCATTATTGCATTTGCCTCAGCGTGAGTGCACAAGCAGCGATCAAGGCCTTCGCCGGACTTGACCTCACCCTTCGTTCTGGCAAGACAGCGAAGACATCCGCCCTCGTAGCAGTTCTTTACCCCTGGCGGTGTTCCATTATAGCCCGTAGCTATCTGCCGGTTGTCCTTGACAATTACTGCACCTATGTGGCGGGTGAGGCAGTTTGAACGAAGCTTGGCTATTTCTGCTTGCAACAGGAAATATGTGTCCCAGTCGGGTCTCTGCATTCTCTAGCAGTAGTAACAATTACTATAAAAATTAATAACTCGTCCGAACCGGTATATATAAAGCAAGAAAGGGCAACCAAAAAAGAGATATCAGATACCTATAAGGAAGCAATATCGACCCAGAAGCCCAAACATAAGGTATTGTTGCGTATAGCAAGCGAAATAGACTTTCCCAAAGTCAGAATATTGTAGACTGGATGGAATCCTTTGCCACTTGGAGCTTTTCTTTTCTCTCTTTTGATAAATCCCATTTTCTCAGCACGTCTGATAAGCACCTCACCATATCCTATCATTTTTATCTCAGCAGGTAACTTTCTTGTGCTTGCTTCGCCACCTACTCTATGAAGAGCTGAGAGCACTGTAATCACACTCTTATTTGTGCGGGCAAAGTCTTCAATGGACACCTTGATTGTCGTCATTACTTCTCTTATTCTCATGCTTCTCAACCTTCTCTATTTCAAATGCCGCAGCAGGGGATTCTACAATGCCAGGGAACCTATCTTCCCAATCTCGAATAACTTTTTGAATCTCTTCAAGTTCTCGCTTCTTGTCATTCTCATATGACTTTAGACACTTCATAATCTCATCAGCGTGTTCATACTCTGTGATATCTTTACCATACCATCCAAGACGCATTTTGAAACCGCTTGTTGATACTGACTTAGAAGCTGTATTAGACTTGCAAAAACAGATAATGGTGGTTGGAGTAAATACATAGAAAAAGCTTAAAGTTTATGGTTACCAAATTATTTTTGCAAGCAACGAGTCAGTCCGTTAAACCTAGAATCCTTCGGCTTAAGACAGAAGAGTAGGATTGGATGAATCTATAAGACCAACTGCCATAATCCTTGGAGGGGAAGGGGAGTAGTAGCAGTTCTGTCTTTGTCAAGCCTCACAGCTCGTTGCGCTCTAAATTAACGCACGTATCAAAGCCATTTCCACCGGTACCATCGTCGTTGCCTGAGCCACCGTGTAGGAAATCATCACCGGCATTGCCTTCGAGTAAGTCATCACCGTCGCCACCATGGAGCTCGTCATTACCACCAACATCACCTACAAGTCCAAAGCCTTCGCACAAATGTTCATATTTTGAAGTCGTAATATGACGATAATAAAAAAATGACACTGTTCAATCCTAGGGACATTTCACAAAAATTTGTGTTCAATATCACTAGCGAGCACCCGAAGATTTAACAGTGTAAAACGGATGGTTATATCATGGCTAGCACCTTAAGGAGCAGATAATACCGTGTAGACAAAAAATGTATTAAAACTCAAAAAGTTATTAACGTGTTTGAGCATTGTCAAGGCAGCAGAAGCTAGGATGCAAAGCGAAACAACAAGGTCAAACCAAAGCAGTTTTGACCTTCACGCTGCTCAAATCCCACAGTGCTATCCTTTTGTCAAATGGGCTGGTGGCAAAACCCAGCTATTGCCTGAGCTTGAAAAATATATCTCAGATAACAATAACTTTACACACTATTTTAGCCCTTCTTGGGTGGAGGGGCTTTCTTTTGCTATTAAGTGTCATCTAAATTTACGGAGGCCTATCTCTCCGATGGAGATCAGGAATTAATCAATATATAGAGTTATCAAGGATGGCGTAGAAGGGCTCGTTGAGCTTACTAGATATGTGTCCACCCTGACCTCGAACCCTCAACAACATTATCTTCTTGTAATCTTGGTATAGCTTTACTCTTCCAATGTAGTAATTCGATCTGCTAGCAGAAACCGCAATCATCTTTACATGTTATTTTTTAGAAGAAAGCACTAGAGCACTATCTCATTTTCATACAGTAATAAAGAAGCGTACAGTTTAAATCTATAAACGCCTTCAGACCAATGATAAAAAATAATATTATGATGATTATTCCCAACACAGGCTTCGTTGGTGCTGCTGCTCTTCTTCTATTTTCTATCACTTTGATATCAACTCAGCAAGTTCAATTTACTGATGCAAGTACAGCATGCGTAAGCTATCAGCCAGGAGTAAACACCATTACCATAACCTGTGATGCTTCCTTTCTAGATGTTGTACGGACGATAAATGATCCTGAGATACTTGAGCAAGAAGAAGAAGACCAAGAAGCGGAAGGCCAATACATTCTGAAAGCTAACCTAGATGTAGCTGATGGTGTGAGCTTTGCAATGACTTCCAATCAGGATGATCTGCAATACCTAAAGCTTGCTGGTGAAAATGGAATAATAGTTCATGGGAAGATACTGATAGATGGTGTATTAATAACATCTTGGGACATAGAAGAAGAGGATGTAATAGAGCAAGATAACAATGGCACTATTCGTAGAGGGTATATCCAATTTGCTGCAAGTGAAGGCTCTCAAATAATAAATTCTGAGTTTGGATATTTAGGAGATGTTGAACCGGGACGTAGAGGATTTGACCTATTTGGAGAGGGGCCATCTCATGATATGGAGATTAGTAACAGCACATTTCATAATATGTGGTTTGCATTTTATTCTAATAGCGCATACAACATCACAGTTGATAGTAGCGAATATTATGACAATATCAGATACGCTTTAGACCCTCATACTACAACTCATGACATGAATATTACAAATAATTGGCTCCATGACAACCCAATAGGGGTAATCTGTTCAGATAGGTGCTGGGACATTCTAATTGATGGGAATTTGATAGAAGACACTACTAATGCTGCGATCTTCTTCTCAAGAAACATGACTGATTCAATTGCAAGAAATAACCATGTCATTAATGCACGTATGGGAGTACTGGTATCAGAATCACCAAATAACCAGATTTATAACAATACAATTGAAGGAGCAACCTCAACTGGAATACGTTTGTTTAACCCTGAACTACCAGATGATGGCGTGACTGAGGGTAATATAGCCTACGATAATGTCATATCTGACTCTGAGGATGGTGTCAGTGCGTCAAGAAGCCAAAATAACATTGTGGAAAATACTACTTTCTCTGACATAGAAGAGAATGAATATCATTTGGCTGGAAATTCAGGTCTTACCATAAGAGGACAGGAATTTGATGACACCTTAATAGTGGGAGAAGGGATTGATGTTGTTGCTACTGATGAAGATGAAGATGATGACGACAACGGCGATGACGGCCCACCAACTGAGAATATTGTAGAAATTGTAGGTTCAGGAATAATAGAAGTAACAGAAGGAGCAAATGATGGAGAAGACGAAGATGATGGTGATGATGATGAGGATGGAGAGAATTCTTACAATACAGACATTGAACTCTATAGGAAGATACTGGATGATGGCGAAAGCATTATAGTCAACTCATAAAACCAAAATTTTTTATAAATTGATATTTCAATAACATGAGAATCCTTAGCAGGATGACACATTTTCTGCTATTGATCCATCGAGTCCATATTCTGAAGTTTTTTCGCCGGAACCCTCTGGGCCCGCCTAAAATAAAAACCTTCAAAAAGTGGACCCAATGCAAATGAGTCTAAGTTTTGAAGGTTTTTTGTTGAAACCTTCTGGGCTTTCCTTTTCTAACAATGACAGTCCTACTCCGCCGCAGGCGATCTAGCTAAGTGAAAACAGGACAAGCTGGTGGACAGCTGACCTATCAAAAACTATGTACCTAACATTTGTCAAAAGAAAGATCCAATTATTTCTGATGAAATTTGTTGCCGCACATATTGCAGAAATCCTTTGCTTTGCGATCAGTGTCGACAATCGAATTACTAAAGTGCATAACACAGGACTGTTTTGGACAGTGAATTAGCCCAAATGCATGACCAAGTTCATGTGTGACTTCCTTGAGCACACGTTGTGTAAAGATGGATGTATCTGTACCTAGACCATAGAACTCTTGTCTTAGCCTTGGAAGATATATTGCTGCCACACCTCCAGTCATAGAAGCTTGACCAAACACAAAATTCAAGCCTGATGAATAAGCATCAAAATTACATATACCAAGAATTACTTTGTTTTTTAGGTCGTATGATCTTATATTGTCCTTCATTGTAGTGGTTGCAAGCCAATGCAGGAGTTTATCGGAGTTTAATTGATTCCTCTGCTCATTGAATAACACCCTGGAAGAATTATTATCTAATTGTGGCATGTCAGTAAGAATAGTAATTGAAGCATCAAAAATTGAAGCAATATGGTTAGTCAAAGAGTCAAAGATATTTTTCTTATCTTTCTCATCTATGGCTATTGGGACAAGGGCTATTATTCTCGTCATTTCTAGGCCTCTCCGTACCTAAACCAATAGAATTCTTTACTAATAGAGATATGTCTAAAAAATAACTAGACCTCATTTTTCACATCATGCTACTACTGATTCACATCGAGTCTATATTCTAAGGTTTTTGCCGAAACTCTCTAGGCCTGTCCGAATTTATAATACTGGGATGGGTACTCGAGATAGTGGTAATATTATCGCTGGATCTCATAAAGGACGCACTTGAAACAATGGAAGGTAAAGTCCATTTTGGTTGAGATACAGCCCTTGACAAGGAAATCATCGTTAGAAGATGACTTTCTCGGTGTAGTGTGTATGTGATGCTAAATTGCATAGTTTGAATAAGAGGTGATCTTAAGTAAATGTCAATCTTATCCTGAATTGATTTGTCAAAAGCGAGCCGAGATAACCGTCGAGAGCAGAGTCTACGAGATCTAATTTCTTCTAGGTTCGAGTATTTCCTAGCTGTTCTTGTAGTCGCTGTGTCCATTTCTGTAGTTCTTGTCGCATTGATTGGTCCTATTATTGTGGCACTAATTGGTCCTGTTATTGACACTTCTCTGTCGCAAGCTGTAGCACAAGGGATGATTGCCATTTTCTCTGGAGTGACTGGCTTTTTCTTCGGAAACAGAGGAGTAGAAAGAGCTGAAGAGCGAGTTAGGGAGCTCGAAAATGAACTAACGACAGGAATTCAGCCGAGGAGAATAAAAAAAGAATTACTAGAGATTCGTGATAAGATGATAAAGTCGATAGACCAAGCTCAGGAGGCCTCGAATCGCCATTATGAGAATCAAAAAAGAGAAGCTGACCGTTACTTTCGAAATACAGACGAATCGATCAATGACTGTTATGATGTGATGAAAGCATGGATCTATGGTAACTACGCTTACCTGAAACTTGACGAGGCTCAACCTACTTCTGCGACTTTGATTAAAGAATCTTTAGATATGTTTAAGAAATCGGAGAAATTCCGTGATGATACAGATTTTCCAGATGACTTATTTCCAAAGAGAACATCTTTGGGCAAAGCTGTAGCACAGATGCTTCTTGAAGACTATGAGAACACCGTTAAATCATTCAATGAAGTGGGAGAGGATATATCGAAGATGGAGGAACTAATTGATGATTACATAAAAAAAGAAGGCGTCAAGGAGTCGCTAGATAAGTTACTAAAATCCTCCTTCGCTCATAACTTAGGTGCGACGGTTAGAAAATATCTAGAGAAAGTAAAGTCAGAATACGAACAAAACAACAGGTATAGATAAGCCTTATTGCAGCATTTAGTCTTTTTGTGTAATCCTTCCAGAATATTGTCAATTCTGTCTCACATGAATAAGCAATAGAACATCAGTCGATCACTAATGGAAGTATATGTTCTCCTAAGTATACTAACAGCAATACGTAATTAATTAGCGGACATCAAAAATAATAGATCTCAATTTTCATTTTTATATCGTGATCGATCATTGAGTCTAAATTTTAAAGTTTTTTCTGCCGGAACCCTCTGTGCCCACATTCCGAGCTATGTCTAGAAACACACCGTCAACTATTATTATCCTAATGTAAGCCAGCTTGTTGCTTGTAATGAAGACACGGGAATCAAAGTTTTCTTGGATAAGAGTATCAAATCATAGGTAAAGCTATAAGCTACTGGTGTCTTATCTAGCCCTAAATGGAACAAATAAAAAATAATATATTATTTTATGAAGCAGAGGCTGCGTATTAAATAACATATTTCTTGTATTCATGGCTCTCATTTGTAGTTATAGTTTTAGGACCTGGCCTATAAGATATAGACATGCAATAAAAAATTAGATTCTAGTGATCAAGAAAAGTTTGGATGAGGTATTTTATAATCCAAATTGGACTAACCATCGGAGAAATCAACAAGATGTGAGGCTACAGATCCTTAGAGGATCTCATTTGTTTATAGCTTTGATAAAATGGCGAGTTTGAGCAAGAGGCTAGATAAAATGCTTATGGGTTTAAATGAGTGCTGGCTGTAAAAAATTTAGTAGTTGTTAATCATTAGTCTTTTGCGTCTCAGCAGCAACTCATCCTTTGCCAGACGGAGTCCCATCAACCCTATAAATACCGTCATAGTTGCCAGTCCTGCCACAGCATACCATTCCATTATGAGACTCGAACCTCCATCGAAGCCAGCCACCTCTTGCGGATCCTCCATACAGAGTCCATTGCAATAAGAGTAGGAACAGATCCAAGCACATTCCAACCGATCGATCCACATACTATTTTCATTAGAAGTATATTAACAGCAAATCGATTGATTAACTCTGCTCAGATGTATTTTGTAGCTATCAGCTGCAGATCATAATAATTAGAATATGCGAACAATATCATGAATGGTTTTGAGTGGTTAAACGTGAACATGATAACCCATAACAGGATGTTACTGGGGATAGTAAGTTATATATCCTGCCAGTAGACGCATATATATGTCGTACACAGAAATAGACA
>CAYWRR010000028.1:5273-15905 GCA_964460425.1 uncultured Nitrososphaera sp. | reverse complement strand
AGGATGTTTGAAGAAATCGTTAGAAGGGCAAGAGTACTCAGTACCTTGCTAAAAGAAAATAGAGTTCCAATAGTAGAGCCATCCAACCTATGCACAACTTGCAAATACTTTGAAAGATGTTATGCAAGAAAGAAGGTGAAGGAGGAAAGTTCAGGATTTATATTAGAAGAAATTTTTAAATCAAAGAAATAATAATTGTGAAAACATGGAAACGTATCGTTAGCTATGCTCACTATGACCTTCAGACGGCGCAGACGGCGTATATCCCTGGCTATACCTTCTTGCCCTTGAGCCAAACAGCACAGCTACTAGGAATGCAAATACTCCTGCAGTCACAGCAAACATGAATATTTCTTCAGACATATTACCTGGAGCCCTACATGAAACTTAATACTTTTATGAATTGCATCATAACATGCTATGATAATATCATAAAATGTCAGGGGAATGTCAATGCAAACTCTTTCTCATAATAGTTTGTTTGGAAGTTCGAGCCAGTCAGCCTGTAGGAATAGCTCCCCTCAACACGGTACTCGGCAGTGCCATCTACCATGCTATCCCAGCTGCTGGCAGTAAGATCATTACGCACTGCAACCTGTGTATCTTTGAGAGTGACGGTGCTGCCACCAACTATCGGAAAGATATCCTCTTGCCCAGCTACAAAACCCTCAGGGCTTACTCCAATGTCTCCGGTTGTCATCTGATACTGGCCCACATTCAGTGTGTAGTGGATCGTTTCGAGAAGAGCAGTGCTTCTGTTAGGGTTGTGGGCGTCAAAGACTACCTGTACATTTGCGTTCTCTTCGTCTGTTTTCTCAACTACTATATCCGTAAGTCCTAGTTGGAGGTCTGCTATCTGGGTCTGGGACGTGTCTGGAGCCTCGCTATTGCCAAGAGGCCTGAAATTTCCCATTCCCATGATGAAAAATATGGCTATAGCTGCTGCTGCAATGCCGCCAGCTACAGCATAAATGGCCTTTGTATTCACAATTGCCTTTTTTCGCGTTCGCCCACGCTTTAAAGCTGTCGATTAATCCAAAGACTCTGTTAACTTACGGTAATTCGTATAGCTAGAATATATCCTAGCTTTTCATGACCAAATGGATCGCAATGGGACAGAAGACCCAGCAGCTATGATCAGGTATGGGCTGTACCCCTGTATTTTATTATTATTATTAATATTATTATTATTAGTTCTAGGAGCCTCAGACTAGTAGCTACACGTACATACAAACATGTTATGTATGTATATGTAACTGGTTGAAGAAATCTTGTTTTTTCTATATCCGTACATGTCTCCTGTTGCTGCTGCTGACAGAATAATACGATTCAGTAACATGTTTGTTATTGGAGGTAGTAATGCTTAACAGAGCAGAGTTTATGCACAAAAAGGATAAATAGTAACACAATTATAGCGTGATAGAGTGCATGAAGGAGAATGGACTATAAAGCATATACACTGATGGCAATATTATTACTGGGATCACTAGCATTAGTTGTACCGATTGGAACTACATATGCGACAACTAACGCGACAGATGCTGCCACGACTGACGGGACAGAAGTTCCTGCTATGAACGCAACAGAAGGAGAATGGACACCATTCGACCTCACAGTAGAGGACCAAACATTTCCAATAGAGTACATGATCACGGGTGGTGGCTCTGTGGAGAACATGACAATCCAAAGCGAGAACCAAACACTTGAAGTTACAATTAGCTCAGAGGAGAGTAATGGAACACTATCTCTCAGACTACCAAGGGAGGTAATTGATTCTCAAACAGACGAAGGATCAGATGCGGATTTTGCAGCGTTTATTGATAACGCTGAATTCACAGAACCAAGCGAAATGGAAGCAGGAAACGATACTAGAACGCTGTTAATTGGCTTCCCAGAGGGTGCAGAGTCAGTAGAGATTATAGGTACTTCCGTAATTCCAGAATTCAGCACAATAGCTATAGTAGTACTGGCTGTTGCAATTGTAGGAATAATCGTAGCAACCACAAGACACGGCAGGTTCAATTTCAACCCAAGGATGTAAAAACCTTTTTTCCTTCTTTTTATTACTTGAAAAAGCCTTACCTAAAGGTATTGTTGTTGTTTTTGGCATCGCAACATGGGGCCTTCGGAGGGATTTGAACCCTCCTCAAGCGGTCTCTGCCAGAAGTCGAGAAATCGACCACAGCCGCCTATACTAACCAGGCTATACTACGAAGGCCAGCCAGCCAATTTGCAACAACTACAGTATATAATCGTTCGACCATCATCTATTTGGGAGGATGCCGACTCTGACAGTTTCAATGCCCAAGTTCTCAAGCCGCTCTGCAAGGCCATTGAGGCCTATTGAATCGCCCCCTAAGTGTCCCATTACTATAAGGTTGCCCTCCAGCTTTTCTGCCCTCATTTTCATCAGCTCGCCATAATCTATATGCAGATATATGACTGTAGAAACACCGTGCTGGAAGTATGCCTTAGCAATGTTAAAGCCACCATTGGTGCCTGCGGCCACCACCAAAGTCCAATGGCCTGCTTTGTTGTTTTGACTCCCAAACCTTACTCGTACCTTAGTTGCAGCATGGCGGAATTCGGGGATCTTGTTGATGGATTTGACAATATCTGATACGTATTCTGTCCTGCCGGAGTTGATGGCACCAAATATAACCTGCCGCATGTATTCGTCGCATGGCTGGTGAATATTGACAAGAGGCATGCCAAGTGCCATGGCAGCTCCGACTACATCACTGTAAATATTAGCATGGTTATGTGTCTCGATTCGCTCCTTGAGCTTCTCAACGGCCTCTCTTGCGATTTTCTTAGGAACACCATGCTCTACCATATAGTCGATATGCCTATCAAATACCTTGTAAAAATTCACTATGGTAGCACCAATGGGGTGGTGAGCAATTACTGCATCACACTCAAGATGCTTCGCAAGCATCAGTTCTGCGGTTCCTATGTCTATTCCGATCAGCACTTTCCTTATGTTCTTACCTTTTATGTGCACAGCGCTGTCTGCAGGCATTTTCTTCCAGCCTGCAAGCTCAAGCCCCAATTTCATTATTCTATCTGTATCTACAGCCACGGCTACCAGTCGGCACAGTGAAAAATTTAAATCTGATCTACAATCCAGTACCAAAGCCGGTATGAGCTGCTCAGATGAGCATGTTTCACACTCGATAGACAACAACCTGATCCAGATCACACCCCAGCTAAAATCAAGGTTGCAGAAGGCCAAGTACGGAGTCTACAACCACTCTTCAGTGGAACTGTGCCACTGGACAAAAAAGTCATTTGCAGAAGAGGGCAACTGCTATAAACACAAGTTCTACGGCATCTCTACTCACCAATGCATGGAGATGACTCCGACTGTAATGAACTGCGAAAATAGGTGCATTTACTGCTGGCGCCCAACAGAGTTTTATGATACGCTGCAGATGCCAGAGGAGCTGGTCGACGAACCAGATATTATCATTGAACGATTGATGGCTGAGCGGAAAAAGCTGATAAATGGCTTTTATGGGGACCCTAAGAATAATAAGAAAAGACTTGATGAATCGCTGCTGCCAGCCCATTATGCAATTTCATTATCAGGCGAACCCACGATGTACCCTAAGCTGCCGCAGCTGATAAAATACTTAAGATCGCTCAAGGCAACTAAGTCAATTTTTTTGGTGACAAACGGTCAGGAGCCGGGTATGCTAAATAGGCTAGCTGTAGAAGACGCACTGCCCACTCAGATTTATTTATCGACTAACGCTTCAAATAAAAAAATGTTCTATCAGATAAACCGTCCACGTCATCGCGACGCATGGGAGCGCTGGTGGGAGAGCCTTAGATTACTTGCAACCCTTAATACCAGAACTGTGCTTCGGATGACTCTGATAAAAGGATACAACGACAGATACGGTTTTGTTAGGGAATTTGCAAATATGATGATGCAGGGTAACCCCCACTTTATTGAGCTGAAATCTTATATGCACATTGGCATGTCGACCCAGCGGCTAGAGCGAGACCATATGCTGGAAATGCATGAAATAAGGAACTTTGCAGCAAAGCTGTGTGCCAAGATGCGTTCATTCAAGGTAATGGATGAAAGTGAGATTTCAAGGATAGTGGTGCTACAGAATGAAGTGCGCTACGTGGACAGGTGGATTAAGGAATACCTACTTTGAGTGGGATAGCTTTAGATACCACTGGGCAAATTTTTCAAGTGCTCTTTTTCGATGAGAATATTCATTCTTGCTTTTCTTTAGCTCCGCAAATGTGAGGTTGGTGCCACTAGGGATAAATATAGGATCATAGCCCCAACCGCCCTCTGTTATCCTCCCAGATATCCTGCCGTCAACTCTTCCCTCTAATATCGACAATGTTATTCCATTATAGAAAGCGATCAGTGAGCGGAAGTACGCTGACCGCTTGGATGAACCGCCAAGTAACTTTAGTATACCTTCATTTCCGATGGTTCTAAATACAAATGATGAATATTGGCCTGGAAAGCCGCCAAGGCTGTCGATAAAGAGGCCGTCGTCTTCGACGATGACCTGCCTTCCCACTTTTGCAAATGCAGTTTTTGCCTTCTCTCTTGCTATTTCCTCAGGGGAGTCTGATTGGATTTCAACAAGGTAGATTTGCGAAAAGTCGACGGAAATGTTTCGGGTCGAGAGTATTGATTGGACTTCAAGGAACTTATTTTGGTTTGTACTTGCAAAGGTTATGTTTTCCATGATCAAGTCATCCTCGCATATCTTCCGCGCTGCTCTATCTTCCTGACATTTACTAGAATTTTATCTGTCCTCCTTCGGCCAGCAACACTAGCATAACCTTCTACAAAGCGAGGAAAGGCTTTTCTGACTGCTATGTGTGCACTGGTAAATACTTCTTTTATAAGTCGGATATCGGTTGCCATGTCTTCAGTGCGCTCTGAATAATACGAAAGGCCAAAGTCTAGCAGGAGAAGCCCTTTGTTCATTACAAAATTTGAAGTTGTCAAGTCGCCGTGGATAATGTTGCTTGCGTGCAGCAGTGCCGCACAGCGACCTATCTGGTAGCAGATATTCGGCGTTAGTGCATCGCGAACGTTTTGTCCTTCAATAAACTCCATTATTATTTCAGCCTTAGCAGGATCGATGAAATACACGAATGGAGTCAGGACATTTGCGGACTTCGCAGCAGACATAAAACTTGCTTCATGTATCGTCCTGTACTTTCGGATTGTGGAGTCTAGCTCTGGATGACGGTAGGACTTGGGTGAGCGCACTTTGGAAACTGCTTTCTTGCTGTCCCACTCTACAATGTAGATGTCTGCTTCTGCTCCCCTTTTTACCAGCAATGGCTGCAATAGTAATATAGGCTCTGCTTTGAAGATAAAAATGTGGTGAGTTTCCATCCAGCACCGGGCGAAAAAATACTTCTTGATGAGGACTGCTCTGAGGACAAGCTGAGAAGCGGCATACTTGTGCTGACTGACCATAGATTAGTATTTCAAAGTACACAAGGTAGAATAGCAACCCTTTCAAAAAAGGAGACTGAAGTTGTTCTTGACATACCGCTTGATAAAATATCTTCCGTCAGGTCTGAAGGGTTCCTTGTGAAAAAGCTGGTGGTAATTGTAGCAGGAGACCAGATCTACAAGTTTGGTGTGTTTAATAATGGCAAGTGGGAGCGCCAGATAAAGCAGATCACTGGCGGCGCCAGCTGACATGTACAGTGTCAAGTCGCCACGACTGCTGCACAGTCGACTCTTCCACCTGAACATTCATTCTTGTAGCCAGATACTCCTCCAATGCAGTCCATGCGATCTGAGCACCATTGTCACCGGCGAACTTGATTGGGCATACAAATAATTTGGCATCTTGCCGACTGCATATACTGTCAAGCATCTGAGCAAGTCTCTTATTCGCTGCTACCCCACCCACAATCATCATTTCTTTCTTGCTGGTGAACGAAAGAGCCCGTTCGACAGCCTCTGCTAACATTGCAAATGCTGTTTCCTGCAGCGAATAGCATGTATCTGCCAACTGATCATTGCAGGAAGCAAGCTTGACTGCTGCAGTCAGCAGCCCTGAAAATGAGACATCATTTCCTTTAATGATGTACGGCAGCTGTATGTATCTTCCAGTTGACTGGCTTGCTAATTGTTCGATCCTGTCGCCACAAGGAGAGGCAAAGCCAAGAGCCCTACCAAATTGGTCGAGCAATTGTCCGACTGTGATGTCAAGTGTCTCGCCAAAGACGCGCCAGCGGCTATAAGAAAATGCAAGTATCATGGTATGACCGCCTGACACCAGCAGCACGAGAGGGTCGGAAGCGCCCGTGAGCATTGCTCCAAGCTCTATATGACCAAGGGCATGGTTGACAGGTACAAGCGGCTTGTTGTAAAATCCTGCAACTGTCCTTGCTATTACTGCACCAACGCGCAAACATGGCCCAAGACCTGGTCCGGCCGAGTATCCTACAATATCGATGTCCTTCATTGCTACGTCGGCTGATTTTAGAGCATTTCGTAGAATATCTGGCGACACTTCCATGTGGTGCCGCGATGCTTCGCGTGGATGTATACCGCTTCCTTCTGGTGCCTTGTAGACATCACGGATATCAGAGAGCATCTTACCCCTTGAATCAACTACTGAGCAACCAAATGTATGCGCAGTACTTTCAATTCCAAGACACAGCATTGTTGTTATTTTTATCATCCCCTGCTTGTAGCTGACGCTATCTTGATCACGTCACCATTTTTCAGATGGTGGTTGGCAGCGATCCTCTGTTTTGTTCTTGCGTCAACTGCATATAGAAAACCCTTCGCTAGATCTGCGTGTACTGCTTCTGCGAGATTCTTGGCAGTTGAGCCTTCGGGCAGAAGCCAAACATCAGGCAGAATATTCCCCTTCTTGTCTGTGAGTTTAAACTCGTCTTCCACAGGATATACCGCCACCATGCGGAGCAGCTTAAAGCACACAATGTTGATAGCTTCCTGAACTCCCGTAGAACCATGTTTTTGCATAAATGCCTTGACAATGTCAAGCGCCTTTAGTTGCTGGGCACTTAACACCACCTCAGGCTTGACATCAAATGAAGCATCGCCAGGCAGGTAATGCAGAATTCCTTTTTTGGATGCCTTTCTCAATAGCGCCTCGGCTTCTGAGGCACAGGGAACCAGATCTAGGCCGCCGGCTCTCATCTTCTTGATATTATCATCCGCCGCTGGCAAGTCAGACTTGTTGGCTGCTATCACAAACGGCTTGGCTCTTATGCGTAGCGCTTTGCAAAATCGAAGTATGTCATTCTGAGTCCATACCACAGGTTTTTTTGAAGCTAAGCCTAATGCTTGTACTGTATTTGTGATCGTCTGCTCGTTTATTGCAAGACCCGATAAGCGCTTGGCAAGCAGCTGTTCCAGCTTTTGACCTTGGCTCTCGGCTTCCCTTGCACTCTTGCCCCAGTCTCTTCCAATGATCGATTCAAGCCATAGATCAAATTCCTCTTCTACAAACTGGATGTCAAATGCCGGGTCTCCGGTTCCAGCTCGAACTGGTCTACCGTTGTTATCTGTTGAACCAGAAGCGTCTATAATGTGTATGAGAGCATCGGCCTGCCTTGCGTCATCAAGGAACTTGTTACCAAGCCCCTTGCCTGCATGTGCCCCTGGCACAAGGCCTGCTACGTCTACTAGCTTGACAGGGATGAACCTGTTGCCGTCTATGCATACTGAGTGAACTGGGTTATCCTGCACACCAAACTCTCGACAAACACATTTTGTTCGAGCATAAGCTACACCTACATTAGGTTCGATTGTTGTAAAAGGATAGTTTGCTACAGAAACGGCAAGGTCGGTGGCTGCATTAAAGAAAGTAGATTTGCCCACATTGGCCTTGCCAATCAAGCCTATTATCATGTAGCAGCTACACTCTTACTCATCCGGCCATTAATGTCTTCTTTCTAAATCTAATAAAATGCAAGCATCACAATAATTGGAGTCTTGAACAAAGATACGATCCAGCTAATCAAGAGGCTAAGGCTTAAGAAGCACCCAGAAGGTGGCTACTTCAAGCAGACTTATACTGCAGACACAATAGTAAACGTTGTAGGGTATGACAAGCCGCGATGCATTTCAACAGCGATCTATTACATGCTAGTTGGCGACCAGTTTTCAGCCTTTCACAGAATTAAATCTGATGAATTGTGGCACCACTACACCGGAGGCTCGTTAACACTGTATGCAATATATAATGGAAAATTGTCCAAGATCAAAATGGGAAAGGGCAGGGGTGAAGCACCTCAAGTTGCTATAAAGGGAAATACATGGTTCGCTGCTTCACTCAACGATAAGAAATCATACTGTCTGCTTGGCTGCACAGTATCACCTGGCTTTGACTACCTTGACTGGGAGCTTGGTAAAAGGAATGAGCTTATCAAGATGTATCCTCAGCACAGGATGATCATTGAAAGATATACTACCATTGTTTAATAGTCACAAGCTCAACTCTGATCGCGTTGCCTACCACTACTACTACTCCTCGGCCTGCAGCAGTGTGCATTGTAAGCGGAGGGCTTGACTCAGTATGCTATGCTGCTTCTCTTGCAGGAAACGATGGCTATGATTTGTATATATTGACGTTTGCATACGGCCAGCGAGCAGAACGGGAAATTGAGCGTTCGCGCTACTTTGCCAAGATGCTAAATGCAAAAGACCACAAGGTAGCAGACATGGGCTTTATGAAATCGCTCTACAACAAGAGCAATGCCTTGACAGACAGCAGGCAAGAGCTCTCACAGGAATTTTCACAGAGCTTAGTCGTTCCCATCCGCAATGCAGTGTTTCTGACAATAGCGGCTGCATGGGCTATGAGCATCAATGCTAAGGTTGTTGCCTATGGCGCACACACAGGTGATACTCTGCATTACCCCGACTGCCGACCTGCCTTTGTCAGCACAATGACAGAAGCTATCAACACAGCTGAGTCAGACAGCATCATGTCTGGTTTGCGGCAGCAAATAATGATACTATCACCGGCCGTCATGGGACTTGATAAAGCTACTTTGGCTAGGACAGGCCACAAGATTTTAGGCGATAACATATTCCATACATGGAGCTGCTACTCTGATGGCATTAAAGTGGATAGAGATTATTTGCACTGTGGCTGGTGCGAATCGTGTATAAATAGGAAAAATGCGTTTACCAATGCTCAAATAGAGGACAAGACTCAGTATGCCACAGAATACCACACCTGACACAATAACAACAAGGCTAAGTGAAATATTCACAAGCATTGAAGGAGAGGGCATATTTTTTGGTACCAAAACAATGTTTGTGAGACTGGCAGGCTGTCCATTTAGGTGCCACTGGTGCGACACACCCTATGCCCTTCCGATGGGCAGCGGAATTGATTATTCTGTTGAGGAAGTAAAGGAGATTATCTCAAAGAATCTTCAGCCAAACACATACAAGATCAATTTCACTGGCGGCGAACCACTGGTGCAGGACGAAGCAGTAGTAGAGCTAGCAAAATTCGTCAGGCAAAAAGGCTTGAGGGTATACCTAGAATCGTCTTGCTACGACGCTGCTAGGTTTTCCAAGGTCTTGCCATACATTGATATATGTAAGGTAGAGCTCAAGCTAAGAGATTCCAGGATAGTAAATGAAAAGCAGTACCGTAACCTGCTAAAGAATGAGCTTGAGTGCCTAAGTCGGGCAGTCAGCAGCTGCAAGAGTACCTATATCAAAATAGTAGTAACAAATTCGTCAAACCTTAATGAATTCAAAGATATAGTACGTGAAGTATTCAGAATCACCAAGCCGTCCGAGCTAGCAGGATTTATAATACAGCCAAGTTATAGAGTGGACGAGCCAACGTTGGATGTGCTTTTTGGCTTTTATGATGCCGTTTACCCTACGTACGATCAGGTGCGCGTTGTACCACAACTACACAAGATTATAGGAGCTAGGTAAAAAGAAGAAAATGACAACAGACAAGAAAAGTATCAACAAGAAAAAGGTTGCCAAGCTTGTCAGGCAATTATTGATAGAGCTTGGCGAGAATCCTGACAGGGAAGGTCTTGCAGGCACTCCAAACAGGATAGCTGGCATGTATGAAGAGATATTTGGAGGTTATAGGATGGATGCCCAGCTAGACGTCAGCTTTTCAGAAGAGACAGAGGCGGTCATTGCAAAGGACATACAGTTCTACAGCATGTGCGAGCATCATATGTTGCCATTCTTTGGAAAGATGCACGTCGCCTATATCCCATCCGGCAAGGTATTTGGTGTATCGAAACTAGTAAGGTTGGTTGAAAAGTATTCTCGCCGGCTCCAGATACAAGAACGGCTTACAAAGCAAATAGCTGATGAACTTGTACGTATGGGAGTAAAGGGTGCGCTAGTGATAGCAGAGGGCGAACACTTTTGCATGAAAATGCGCGGTGTTCGCAACGATAGTTCAATCACGACCATAGCACATCGTGGAATAATAGAGAAGAAAGAGGTCCGCGAACAGGTTCTTGCACTTATCTATAACCCCACGTCTGAAATATCTAGGCTCTAAGGATCAGCTTATTCTTTTGGAATAATAAACATCACATATGCAGTTCCACTAGTTATACACAATATATATCTACATCCATTTTATCACTGTATGC
>CAYWRR010000028.1:4502-5263 GCA_964460425.1 uncultured Nitrososphaera sp. | reverse complement strand
TAGAGAATCATTGAGGATTTCTTAAACTCATCTTCATGCACCTGTAGATATTGGGTATTGTATCTGTGGGATGACTTCAAAAAATATTTACATGACATCCCCCCACAAAGTAAGGTGGTAATTAGCAGACGACATACTCACATATAGACTGTATAGTGTGTGGACAAAGGTACAGCTCATTGTTGTCAGCTTGCCCACAGTGCGGCGTCCTGAACAGTTTAATTTCAATGCCTGTACAACCACCAATGAAGAAAAGAAGTGCTGCAGCCCGTAAAGTAGTGATAAGCATAGTGGTTGTCATAATTGTTATTGCAAACATAATCTTTATGGCTCCCGCTCTTGCCAACTTTGTACTCCAGCAGAAGGATAACCCAGCAATTACGATCCTGCAGCCATCGAGCCAGCAGCCCAGGACTATGCCCCGCGAAGAGCTACTGCAGCATGTACTAGACAGGATAAATAAGTATAGGAAAGACTTAGACTTGCCTACAGTCAAGCTGAGCTCGAACCAGGCCGCACAGATACATGCAGAGGATGTTTTCAGAACCAGACAGATATCCCACTGGACTACAAACGGGGAAAAGCCCTACATGACCTACACCCAATATGATGGTAAAGGCAGTGTACAACAAAATGTAGCCATTGCCGGCTTTAGCCCGGAGCAGTATGAGCAGTGTGTGACAAATATTCTAGTGAAATGTGAAAAGATAGAGCCACTGTCCACTATTGAGCAGCTACAATATGAGATGATATACAATGAC
>CAYWRR010000028.1:0-4492 GCA_964460425.1 uncultured Nitrososphaera sp. | reverse complement strand
GACGGCCACAGGAACAATATCTTGGATCCACGTCATACTCATGTAAGCATTGGCATAGTGTATGACCAGTACTACCTTGCATTAGTCCAGAATTTCGAGAACAACTATGGCCTTGATGTAGACGCGGAGGATAGCGAGATCGAGATCTCAGGCACACTATTGGACGGACAGCTTAACCATATTGCCGTATATTATGATGAAATGCCTAGTCGGGCAGTATATGAGCAGAACAAGGACTTACTGTACTATTCTGCCGGAGAGCTTGTAGCAGTGGTAGTTAAGCCGCTACCTCCCGGCTATTACTATGAATCCCTGCAGGGATACAATCTGATCGAAGCCGATAGATGGACTGTGCAGAGCGACACTGTTAACGTCATGTTTGACCTTGCAGATGCAGTAGACAAGGATGGTACCTATACTCTGTTTGCACTGGTCAAAGACGGCGAAGAGATATTTGATGTTACATCTTATTCAGTTTTTGTTAATTCAGAGGAAAACAATTAATATGTTGGATCCTGATTAAAACTCGAACTATTGAGCCTCTATATTCTTTAAAGCTAAAAGCCTCTTAATGATTAATAGCAATTCCTTGATGCCATCGAAGAGTAGACAACAGGGTTTACATTTGTAACCGCAAACACTAAAGCAACATGGCAAGATTAGCTTTTGCGATGGCTGCGTTTGCCGGAATAGGAACACTAATAGCTTCTGCATATATATATTATGCAACTTCACCGAATAGATCCAACATCAACAACTCTCCAGTGCACTCACAGGGTCAAGAGCCTGCCAGTTGTCAAGCATATAGAATAGTATTGAATAGTTACCGGTACTAAACCCACTGTGGAAGGGCTGCAAGGTAGAAACTACAGGCAGACCCCCCTTGCATGCTGCTATCTCCTTGAGCCTTTTTATCTCATAACCTCTGATCCGCGGCATGATAGCACTTGACTTTACTTGAATGAACCAATACGCATTGCCGCATGTAGCGATAATATCTGCCGGCCCTCTGCTTCCTCTTGATAAAGCTACATTCCACCCCAAAGACTTTAAATAAAGCGCTACTACATACTCGGCCTCTCGTCCAAATCTGCTCCAAGAATGCAAAGTAAGCTTTACCCACAGCAAGAGCCCATATAGCTGTTTTTGGCTGCAATTTTTTACCTTAGGCTCAACAAGATACTTATGTGACAGCAAGATCGTATGTGCCTGTAACCCATATGACTAGTAGCTATGCTAATATGAAGGTAGGACGGTGGGACATAAGTGATCTCGTCAAAGATCCTTCCAGTGAAGAGTTTTCCTGGTTTTTGAAATCAATTGAAGAGCAGGTTGTACAATTTGAAGGGAGCCGACAGCTCCTGCGCCCCGACATTTCGCCGGAAGAGTTTGAAGACCTTATTCACATGCTTGAAAGCATCTCTGAAAAAGTATCAATTGCAAGCGGCCATGCATATCTGAGCTACTACGCCGACACATCTTCAAACGAGGCATCTGCATTAGTCATCAAGATGGAGAAACTGGCATCAGAAATTAGCAACAGGATGTTATTTTTTGATTTATGGTTCAAAAAACAGATCGATGACGAAAACGCAAACAGGCTAATAAACGCAGTTCCAAAGGCATATCAGGAACATCTCCGTCATAAGCGGCTGGTCGCCAAGTATTCGCTCAGCGAGCCAGAGGAAAAGATAATTAACACTCTTGAAGTTACTGGCATTCGGGGACTTATCAAGATATATGATAAGATGACAAGCGGTTTTGAATTTACGATGAAGCTTAGGCACGGCAGAAGAACAATAGAGAAAAAATTTGACAACAAGGAAAAGCTAATGTCACTCATCAGAAGCCCGGATGGCAATAGAAGAGAATCTGCCTACAAATCGTTGTTGCAGGTCTATAAAAGGAACAGCGGTGTGCTAGGCGAGATTTACCAGAACATTATCATGCAATGGCGTGACGAGGCAATTATGATGCGCGGATATAGATCTCCAATCTCTGTACGTAACATAGCCAACAACCTTGATGATGCAACGGTTGAGGCATTACTGGCAGCATGTAGAAACAATGTAGCCATATTTCATGATTATTTTGTAGAAAAAGCTAAGATGCTAGGAATGAAAAAACTGGCTAGATATCACCTCTATGCTCCCATATCAAATAAAGCATCTGACAGCAAAAAGTTCACCTATGGCAAAGCAGTCGAGACCGTGCTAGATAGCTTTGAGGATTTGGACCCTCAGTTAGGCAGGCTAGCCGAGCGAGTGTTTGCCGAGCACCATATTGATTCTGAAATAAGAAAAGCAAAGCGCGGTGGTGCGTTTTGCTATGCTGTTACCCCCAAGCTGACACCCTACGTGCTCCTAAACTTTAATGGACTTTCAAGGGATGTATCGACTCTTGCACACGAGTTTGGCCATGCAATACACAGCATGCTTGCGTCAGACATGCCGTTAATGGTCTTCCATGCGCCACTCCCGCTTGCAGAAACTGCGTCGGTGTTTGCAGAGATGCTGCTCAACGAAAAGCTAGCAGAAAAGATGTCGAAAAAGGAGCGCAGAATTTTGCTAGCAGAGCAAATAGACAATCTTTATGCGACAATAATCCGTCAAGCATATTTTACACTTTTTGAAATTAATGCTCACAAAGCGATAGGCGAAAATAATGCTACCATTGATGCAGTCGCAAGAATATACATGGACAACCTCAATGAGCAATTTGGTACCTCGATAACAATATCTCCTGATTTTGAATGGGAATGGGTATACATACCTCATTTTTACCACACACCATTTTACACTTACGCTTATTCATTTGGCAACTTGCTGGTTCTTTCCCTTTACAGGCAGTACAAGCTTGAAGGCAGATCGTCCTTTGTTCCCAAGTATTTCAAGATATTGTCTGCAGGCGGATCAAGGAAGCCAGAGGATCTCCTGATAGAAGCAGGCATTGACATCTCAAGAGAAGAATTTTGGCAGCAGGGATTTGACTACGTACAAGAAATGATACAACAGCTGAAAGCACTTGCTCCATGATGACATCGTTCTAATTGCAGCCATAGCTTTGTCTATGTCTGCAGGCGTCCTGTTACCTACAGCTGGCAGGATGATCGAGTCATATATCCTTGTGTGGCTTGGTGCCCTATTGTTTCTAAACTTGTTAAGGCTTAACCCATCTGACCTTGCTGCAGTGTTTAAAAAACCAAGACAGCTTGCAGTTCTGTCCACTATTAAGCTAGTTGCATTGCCTGTAGGGATGTATACTCTTGCACATATTGTTTACGAGCCTTTTGCTCTACCAATCCTGCTCCTTTCTGGCATCTCTACAGGCCTTGGCGCGCCATTCGTTGTAAACCTCTTAGGCGGTCAGCTTCCGCTTGTAATAGGCATGATAATTATCACCTCCGTTGCAGTCCCATTTGTGCTGCCATCTATTGTCTATGTATTTGTTCACTCACAATTTGAAATACCTTTGCTGCACATGATGTTCTTGCTTTCTATTGCACTGTTCACGCCGCTGGCGGCTGGCTGGCTTACTAAGAACTATTTTCCTGCAGGTTCAAAGTTTTTAGACAAGAATTCGTTCCCTCTATCGCTTGTTTTCGTTATACTTATAAACTGGGGTATGTTTGCCAAGTTCGCAGGGTTTTTTTATTCAGAACAGACGTTCCTGCTCCAAACTGTGGCAACAGCATTTCTGTGCTATGGTGCCTACTGCCTAGTAGGCTATGTGGGAGTAACAGGTAACCTACAAGAGAAAAGGGCAGGTCTCATTGCTACAAGCTATGTCAACAATGTGCTTGTCGCGGTGTTAGCATTTCAGTTCTTTGGCTCACAAGTTGCAGCGCTTGCTGCACTGTATAATATTCCGTACTACATCGGAATTATAGCAATTAAGAAAGTCATTCTTGCTTGACCTACCACATTAGTCCTTCCTCCTGATCGGTGCTAGGTCCATGATTTTGTAGCAGACTCTCTGATTTTATAGAAAATATATATGAAATTGCTAATTTTACGTAAAGTATGTTGTATTACTGTAATAAAGGAGAGGGGACTAACGAAATGTAGATTTAAGCCTCAGTTGCAGTAGCGCCCGTGCTCTCATTTTCTTCTGTTGCATAGGGGCCACCTGTTACAGCTCCTTCTGTGACCACCTCCTGTCCTTCTTCTCTCTTTCGGGTAGAACAATAGAAGACTGTATTTATATGGATAGAGTTGCGTTATCATAGCATGCGTAATAGTCTTTATCCAATCAGCCATAGCCCTTTTCTCTGCAAAGTTTTGATTTAATACAGGCACAGCATCTCCGGCATTCATTAATTGTGCCGCTTGAAGCAATGTATCATACATTGTAACTTCTGCATTCTCTATTACTAGGTCTTCCTTTGCTAACTTTATTTACTATTCTGCAAAGTTATTGATTTCTTTAATGTATTGACAAGAGTTCTTGTAGGTACGATGACAGGTAGTTGTCCAGAATCTTTGGTTGGTCT
>CAYWRR010000027.1:0-16223 GCA_964460425.1 uncultured Nitrososphaera sp. | reverse complement strand
CTGTAAATGAAATTGTATTGATATTAAGTGATAGAGATGCAGCCAAGGCATATGATTTGATCAGAATGAAAATAGGTTAATAATTTTTATACCCACTTAAAAGCGCTGTATCATAAACAACTCTAAATTGTATATATATAGATGAAATATAGATGGAAAACATGCCAAAAATGGCAGGGATCCTATCATATCTTTTATAAAACCTATTCGCGCATCATATACAATAGTGGAGAAATTTGCAGGGACTGAATAAGGGGACTGACATGGATAGCTCTCTATTGGAGCACTTTGAGCGAGAGGTATGGAGCAAGATTCCTCATCTAGAAGAAAAATCAGGCAAATCAAAGGTTGTTAACCCAACACCTCTGATTGACATTACTGAAGATTTGAAGCAATGTGCAAGAATTGAGTACAGCTTGGATCTAGCCGATAAAGATCTGCAGGTTTTCGGTAAGTTTGATTCAAACTTGCTTGCAGGCTCGATCAAAGTAAGACCTGCAGTATGCATAATCCATGACGCAATTGCGTCAGGCAAAGTGAAGGGTGGACAGACAATAATTGAAGCGACCTCGGGTAACTTTGGGATCGCTCTAGGGCAGATTGCTAGGCTAGGCCTAGATGTTGTCACCCTAGTATCAAGGAAGCTTCAAGAAGGAGTATTTGAGGAGTTGAGAAATGAGGGAACACATATAATAAACCTGGACATGGACATTTGCCCTGCTCCGGGTATGAAGGTTAATCCCAATCTTTTGGCTGCTAAAGCAACTGCATCGAACATTCGTTCACAGCTCATTGAAATCGGGTTCGACCCTGCGATTTTTGATAAATCACGCTCGGAGGTAGAAGAACTTCTAGCAAGTCAGGACATAATAAACTTGGCAAAGCTTATTGCAAGGATATACGGTTGTTTCTGTCCTGAACAGTACGACAACGAATTGAACATTGAGGTACACAGAGCTGTGACTGCAGCGGAGATAGACCAGCAATTGATTGAACAAGGCCATTCGCTTGCTGAATTCAAAGTTGTCTGCACCTTTGGCACAGGTGGCACCTCAGGTGGCTTGAGCAGATACTTGACGGATAAATATGGAAAGAAGTCACTACATGTAATCTTTCCACTTAGCAACCAAGATGTTGCAGGAATAAGGACAAAGGAGAAGGCAGAAGGCTTGAAGTTCTACGAGCCTGAGCGATACAGCGGACAACATGAGGTAGATTTTGGACAGGCAAAACGTCTGTTGAAGTTTTTCGTAGACAAGGGATATGACATAGGAGAAAGTAGTGCCCTTGCGCTTTATGCCGTGATGCAAATGGCGAATTTCAGTGGAGATGGAGGAAGAAAGTTTGTAGTAATAGTTGCTGATGGAATCCAAAAGTACAGAAAGAGCATTGAAATGATGCAAGAGATAGGAGAGGATCGTCTAGAGGTTCCCCTACAGGAAGCTGTATCTAATATCGGAAACTACAACAGAGTTCTTTGGATTCACACAATGTATACTCCTCGCAAGGAGGGAATAGAGTTAATTGCAAATTCACTTGGAGTTGATGAAAGCAAGATCTCTGTCCCAAAGGCTAGCGATGTGGAGCGACTTTTAGCAACCCAAAAGATTCCAGAGGAACTCGATAGCGCGTTGAGCAGACGAGATAATGGGAAAGCATTGCTAGTCTGCATGATGGGTAATACTTCGCTCAGAGTCGCTGAAGTACTTGCGGAAAAAGGCATTCTAGCTGAAAGCTTGACTGGGGGAATTTCAGCACTTTCTCAAGATAAAGGTAAGCAAATTGCTGAACTAGTGCGAATAGCTACAGAGTAATAGAGCATTATGAGGGATATAAGCATACCCTATTCAATCATGGCTGATTGCATAATCTAATATTTTTTGCTGACTTTGAACCCTGCACTCTGCAAACAATAATTGGTACAATACTTTCGAAGTATAAAATCACTCTAGTCACTTTGAATAGTGCTTATGTAGTCACTATATAGCGAACATTCGACATAAAACCTAGCTCCTTCTTTATGCTAGTTAATACAGGTCTAGTTCTTAATAGTTTGACCACAGATAGAATGATGAAATATTTGTTGGCTACTACTCAACAACAATAGTCTGACTCTGCTCGTGCATGAATTCTGTCAGGTAATGAGGTCCTCCCGTTCCTTTACCCCTAGTACCGGACTCCTTCCATCCTCCAAATGGCTGGCATCCAACCATTGCGCCAGTTGTTGCACTTGCCTGCCTATTAACATAAATAACTCCTGCCTCGATGCAATCAAGGAACTTTTTGACCTCTTCCTGGTTTCTGGTAAATATTCCGGCCGTCAATCCATACTCAGTGTCGTTTGCAAGCTTTATGGCATCATCAAACTTCTGATAGTCTGCAGCACATAGGATCGGGACAAACATCTCCTCTCTAAATAGTCGGTGTTTTTTTGGCAGGCCAACGATAATCGTCGGTTCAACATAGTAGCCGTACTTTAGGTCGTCATCCTTTTTGATAGACCCTCCAACAAGTACCTTGCCATCTTTCTCAGCTGCCTTTATGTATTTTTGGTATTTCCTGTAAGCACCCCCATTCGCAAGTGGACCAACAAAGGTATTAGAGTCAAGGGGATTTCCGATCGGCAGGTTCTTTGTCTTTTCAGCAAGCCGCCTGAGAAACTCATCTCTCACCTTCTTGTGGATATAAACACGAGAGCACGCGCTGCACTTTTGCCCCGAATAGCCAAACGTTGCTTTGAGGACACCGTCAACTGCGTTGTTGATGTCAGCCGTTTCAGTCACTATCACAGGATTCTTGCCTCCAAGCTCAGCGATTAGCGGCTTGATCCTTGTCTTGCTAAACTCTTTTGCCATGCGGAAGCCGGTGTCTCGAGAACCGGTGAATACAATGCCAGCAAGATCCTTGTTTCTGACAAGCTCATTACCTATCTTGCCGCCTGGCCCGATGACTAGGTTGAACACACCATCAGGAAGTTTTGCCTGCTTGAATATTTCTGCAAACTTCCATGCAATAATGGGAGTATTGCTAGACGGCTTGGCTACCACAGTATTCCCGGTGATTATTGCTCCCGCGCTCATGCCTGCAAAAATAGCAGCCGGAAAGTTAAAGGGAGCAATCACTCCCCATATTCCATAGGGTTTCATGACGCTCTTACTCCTTTCATTTGGCTGAGCACTTTTCATCATTGTTTCAAAGCCATTATTCCTTTCCATTTCTTCAGAGTAGTAGCGTAAAAAGTCTATAGCCTCATCTATGTCTGCTATAGCCTCGTAACGATTCTTGCCATTTTCATATGAGACCCACGCGGCAAGTTCGAATTTGCGATCGGCCATGATGTCTGCTGCAACCCTGCATACATATACTCGCTTTAGGTAGTCTTTTCTGGCCCAGAGCCCAAATGCCTCTTTTGCAGCTGTAATGGCTTTCCTAACATGACTGGCACCCCCGATCGGCATATGCCCAAGCACAATTCTTGTGTCAATAGGCGAGGTATGCGTTATCGTAGCTGAGGTAGGTACCTCACTTCCGCCAATCACCATCGTGTAGGTCCTACCAAACTCCGATCTTACCTGCTCAAGTGCTTTCTCGTACCTGTCATGAAATTCTCCTTCAGCCTTTTCCATCATAAATCTGTGGAGAGTATGCTCATTTGAGAACATCTACATTAGTATGGTTAAAAGACTTTAAAAATTATGGGTGACAAAAGCATGCTAATGCTAATGATTACTTTTGCTCATAATGCTACATTGAATACTGCAGGCAGCAAGTCATGTTCGGTGCTATTGCTATTGTAGTATTAGCATAGTCTTTTCAAAGTGCGCTAGCATGAGTCGTCTCTAATCAAGAGGCACTACCATACTGATGGTGCTGTTAGAAGTTGTGTAGTATGTGCATTTTTTGACACATCATTTGTGGACTTTGTAGTTTTCTAAGGATCGTCCTTCTGTGTACCAGCATAATAACTGCATGATTTTAGCGTCTTTATCTTGCAAACATCTCTGTCTATATATGCCATTTAGGCTGACTGGAAAGTGGACATTTATTTTGGCAAGTCTGTCTAAATCCAGAGATACCGTCTCTGTTGCATTATTATGAGATGTAAAAGACCACCATGGAATCATAGCTTGTAGTGCAGTACAAGCTCGCCGCCCTTTTTTCGTTGTATTTTCTTGAGGCGTACCTTAATGCTTTGCGCTATTTCATCAAATCCATCTCCCTCGACAAGCGTTGTTGCCAGCCTACCACCTGCTATTTTCGGGGCAATTGTTATTGTCAGCTCGTCTACAAGCCAAAGATGCAAAAGAGACCAGTTAAGCTCACCTCCACCCTCTACCAATATTTTTTTCAGCCCCATTTTTTCCAGTTTGCGAAACAGCAGTTTAAGGTTGACGCCGTGGGGGACAGCGGCACTTTGTCCCCTTTTCCCTTCGCTTATCACCAACACCTGCGCGCCCATATCTCTTAATTTCATTATCTTTTCATCGGGCGCCTGATCTGTCACTGCTACAATAGTCTTAACCCTAGTTGCAGTGCGCATTATTTGAGAGTCAAGGGGGATCCTGCCTCTACTGTCGACTATCACCCTAGCAGGGTTCTTACCCTTCGCTAGTCTTACTGTGAGCCGTGGGTTGTCTGCCAAAATTGTAGAGATTCCTACTACTATGGCGTCAACTGAAGCGCGCAGCTTGTGAACCCTCACAAGATCTTCCCTTGAAGAAATTTTTGAATCTCCACTTGATGTGGCAATCTTACCATCAACTGTCATTGCACTATTGATTATTACATTCAATCTACAAACCGCCCATCGATCATGACTGCTCTGATAGAGCTTTGACTCACCCTGTGAACGATTGCAGCATGTGGGTCATGCATTGGATATAGGTCGGCATGTCTTTTGTCTATGAATACTAGATCTGCGGCACGGCCGGCCTCGATGCATCCAGTGTTGAGTCTTAAAATTTGCGCAGCATTTATAGTTGACATCTTCAAGAGTTCTTGTGCTCTCAACATCTCACTTTCAGTCGCCCTTGACACTTTCCACGTATAATCCAATTCTCTAAGAATGTCTGGAGAATTTAGCATAACGTTGTCCGTTCCAATGGCTATGAGGCAGCCTTGCCTGAGCATCTGGGCAACCTTTGGGATGCCAGCGCCGAGCACACCATTTGCCCTAGGGCAAATTACTACACCTGACCCACTTTTTGCAACAATTGATATTTCGTTTTCTGTTGCATTTGTCATATGTACTACAAAGTCAGGCTTTAGATGCTCGATTATCCTCTCTACTTCACTCCTCCCAGTATGTTCCATGGCAAATTTGACTGTCTCTTTTGACTCAGCGGCATGTATTGCGATCAATTTTCTTTTTGCTAGCTGTCTGTATTGTGCAAGAGCAGCATCAGTGTTTTCATTTGCACCGCTTATTCCAAGTCCATCTGCTAGATCAACTACCTGTTTAGCCTGCTCTCCTTTTTCTGGCGGCAGGCCTGCCGCATCTGTGGGGCTGGTGTAATAATTTATCCTCCCAAGTGTTACGCATTTTACCGGCAGACCATCAAGTGCATCTTTTAGCAGTGTTATACCCTCCAGTCCATCTTCGCGAAAATCAGCAAATGCAACTATTCCCTTTTTTATCATTGAAATTGCAGAATTCTTGATGAAGGCCTTTAGATGCTCGGATGGGCTCTTTTGCAGAATCTTACTCTTAGCACCAAACACAGGATGCACTCGTGCATCAAGCCGCTGTCCAGAGGCAATATCTTTTCCTATTGAATCAGCAATGTGCGTATGTGCATTGATAAATCCTGGTATGACTATGAATCCCTTTGAATTCAGCTTCTTGCAAGAACCCTTGTAATTACCATCAGAGGTGCTACTTATTTTGCCACTTTCAATCTCAATGTAGCCCTGCTCAACATAGTCAAGCTCTCTGCCCAAAAGAAGGCTTGCATTTGTTATTGCTAGGGACATTGTATTTCATATATTGTTTGGATTTTTCCATCCTCGCGCAGGTCTCTTATGGTGTCAAGTGCCTTTGTCGCGGCTTCTGCTGCCCTTCTGCCTGTCCTGCCAATGCCTATGCCGCAGTTGAGCTTGATATCATTGCCGGCCATAACCCTCTTTAACACTTCGTCAGCCTGCTCCTTTGTCATGCCATTAGAAATTACCATGATGTTGTCGCCACCAAGAAAGAATGCAAGCGAATTGTACTTTAAGAACTCTTCTGCAAGCTTGCTGTAGATCTTCATGATGAGTACCGTCAGTTCATAAGGTGATAGCCTATTACCAACTTTTGCCGAACTATCAATATCGATATGCATTATTTGGGCCACGTCTGCCTGAGGGTGCACACTGCCAAATATTCTAGCGTTGCCATCAAGCATCCTTTTCCCCTCTTTTCTTGTGCGGTAGGCGTTCAGGTTTGCTTCAAACGCAGTCTTGCCAGAGCCAATTGTCATCGACATTAACATGTTGTCATACAGCTTTGTAAGCTCATGCTGTATGTGTAGATGATCATCAGCATCAAGGCCATTTGTTATACTGAAATATTCATCGAACCTGTTGAAGAAAACGATGCTATCTCTTTCTGAGAATAGTCTTTGTACATCATGATAGATCCTCGCTTGCAGCATCTGAAGCTGTGCTTCCCTGTCACTTCCAAGGGTGAGAGTCCATTGCCCGTATCCTTCAATCCTAATTATTGTCAGCTGTATCATTTATTATCACAATCCCTCTCCCAACTGCCTTTTGTAGCTTTCTCAACCGCAAAACCATGTTTACTGCTGCATTGACTGCTCTAGTCGGCACAAGCTTTGCTCGCGCTCTTGCTTGCTCAATCGTCATTCCAGGACCCGCTACTCCAAGAGTCACTGGCTTGCCATACTTTAGCGATAGATCAGCTATCAGTCGGGCCGCATTTTCAGCTACGATGTCATCGTGCCGGGTGTCCCCTTTTATCACAGCGCCAAGCGTGACTACGGCATCCACATTTTTCTTTCTCAACAATCGTTCAACTGCAAGTGGCATGTCAAAGGTGCCAGGCACATACAAGATATAGCTTACCTGAGCGCTTACATTGGCTGCATGATCTCTTGCGCCTTCTAGCATCTTGAATGTTACCTCACTGTTGAACTCAGAAACTACTATTGCAAGATAAATCAACTGTTGGTTATGCCACCCTGGCATTAGCTTTGAGTTCGCTTGCATCAATTAAAGGGATACCAAATCTTGCGGCATATTTTTGCCCAGCATCAATTGAGAGCGACCTATGTGTCATTGAGTCCATCATCTCACAAATGGCTACTGCTGGGATAAGGTCTGCAAGCTGTGTCAGATAAACGCATAGCTCTGTGTGGCCCATCCTGTCGTGTAGTAGGTGCTTCGATGCTATAAGTATCGGCACATGGCCGGGAGCACGAAAGTTCCTGGCAAATTGTTCTACACCACCATTACCAATATTCTTGCACACTTCTGCCATCTTTAAAATGGTAAGAGCCCTGTCCTGATCTGTGATGCCGGTGTAGGTCGACCTATGGTTGACTGCTATTGAAAATGACGGCTTATCCCCGTAGTTGGTTCTGCCCTCTGTCAACTTTGAAAACACAGGGTTTACCTTGCCCATATCTGCTATGATGTCGTGCATATAGACTAGTCCCAACTTGCTTGTAATCTCGTTTGCAATTGCAAGGCACACAAGTCCCCCAGCATCTTTTCTCATTGTTGCAATGTGGTACTGCTTGATATGCTCCGCAGCGATTACCATATCGATCTCATTCTCACGCGCTTTGTCGTCATGAACGAGTACAAATCTGCCAGCCTTGAGAGCTGCTATTGCTTCGGCAAGAGACAACTATTAGTTTTGTCGCTCAATGTTATTAAAAGATTACTAAAATTTTGGTTGTTACCAAGCTTTTGGTAGTGTTGAATCTATGGTTGTTCTAATTGGTTGTTGCAATTTGGTTGGTAAACTCACTCAAGTAGCAAGGCAAGCTGCATTAATAAATTCCAATCCTGCAAGTAGTTTTCTTGTCAGTACGTAATACACTAACAGAACACATTCCTTCCATGAAAATCTCAAGAGACTTCCTGACTGAAATATCCGAGCTAATAGATAGAACTTACTAAGACATCCCAGAAAATGAGAGGTTTGGACTCATCTATACAGTTCGTAGGAAAAATGAAGAAAGGGAATTTGACAATTCGGCTGCTCTCGTTAGAAACGGCATTCCAAAATACATGCAAGAGTTTGGAGTTAACATGAGCACACGGAATAGGACTATTAGGATAACAATGATGTTTGATGGATACATCTTGTTTAATATCAGTGCTGATAATGACGACCGTTGGATACAGGGTGTAAGAGGTCAAATAAATGATATTTTTAGAAATTACAAAACATGGTTTGACCTTTTCCATGCTGAATGGATGTATGCGATTCCTGTATACATTGGAGTGATTTTCGCTTTTGGTTTTCTTGTCTATGCAGTCCTAGTCGTGCTATTTCCGTTAGGAAGTCCTAATTTAGTGATTTATTTTATCATCGTGGGCATGGTTTCTATATCTGGATACTTTTGGGCACTGTTCTTGTCATGGCTCTTTCCTAAATTCGAAACAGAGTATATGTCTCAAGTAAGATTGAGAAAATGGATTGGGATTGTAATAGGGAGTATAGCACTCACTATTGTAGGAAGTTATGTCTATGAATACCTGCTACCTCAATGGACATCCTTGGATCTCTTTCACAACTATCTTTGTTTGGCGTTTCTGAGTAGTATTATCATCCACCTATTGTCAGTATCCTCGTCTATCTTTAGTCCGCTTGCTTCTGCCGGTGTTTTACCCTCTAGTCCCATATGACGCTTGACAAAGTTATAGTGAATTCTTTGTCCTTCCGCTATTGGTGTCTTACCTGTTTTCCAGCCTCTTGACACTTTCGTTCTTTCTCTCAGTGTTCCATTCAGTCTTTCAACTCTGTTATTGTTAGCATGAATCTTCGCAATCCCACAGTTTGTGAAACGCTCTGCATCTGGAAAGTTCTTGGCTATGCCAGAGTTGTAGTGTCTGAGTGAGTCGGTATATACCTTCTCAGGTGTGATGCCATGAGCATTCTTCGCAGCCTCTTTGAATGCTGCTATAGTGTCATCAACACCTCGATTCAAGGTTAGTTTGGATACTATCAGGAAGCGTGTTTCCCTGTCCCTGATGTTCCAGACAAAGCCAACTCCAAGGTTGCGTTTATGCGTGCCGCCTTTGACCTTAACGAACAACTCATCAGCATGCCATGTGGTTGATAATTGGGGAGTAAGAGAGTTGACATACTCGGAAACCTTTGGCACATACTTTTGAATCCATCTATAGATGGTGGAAAAGTCTATGTCAATGTTAAAGTGGTTCGCAACTGTTCGGGCTATCTTTCTGAGTGATAGTCCCGAAAAATACAAGTCCAAGCATAAAGTAACAAATTCGGGATTAAACCTAGCTTTCTGGAGTAAAGAGGATTCTCTGAATTTGCGGTGGCAATCCTTACAGAAATAGGTTTGTTTGTCTCTACTTTCTGCAAACACTTTAGGTTTTGGCTCATTTTGTAACTGAGTTCTCACAGCAATCCATAGCTTGACTGCATGAATGTGTTTACAGGCATCTATCTGGCGATACTCAAAGTCTGGACATCTGCAAACATACCTTTCGTCTGCACCAAGTAGCCTAACTTCATAAGTTCTATCGCTGGTCTGAGAGGGGACGGTAAATGAGCCATCCGTATTCTCTTTGATGCTCTTGCCATTGCTTTGTAACAATGCAAGACCTCTCTTCATCCGAGCTTCCGATTCGTTTATGAAACTTTTTCTTTTAGTCGCATCTACTTGCCTAACTAGGTATAGTGTATCAAGGTATATATGCATTACCTTTATAAGTAATACTTACATAAGTATAACCTTGATGAGTCCAAGAATTACGTTTGAGGTTGAAGGGTATGAATGCTCAAGATGCGTGCACAGATGGATACCACGCACGAAAACCGATACTGAACCTACTATCTGTCCGAAGTGCAAAAGCCCATATTGGGATAAGCCACGCATGAGTGTAGGCAAATTACAAAGTGGAAAGTTACAGGGCGGGAAGTTGAAAGGAGGAAAACTAGGATGAGCGACAATAATAATCCCGAAGGAAAAAAACCCTTTTTTAAGCAGATGCTAGGAGGCGCAAATGAAGAGATGATAGAGCCAATGCAGATTCAAAATGTGCATGTAGACCGAGCAATGGTGGCTGTTGATTATTCTACCCAAACAGCAACAGTATCTCTTCTAACCATGCATGCAGTTCCCACGGTCTCAGAAAAATTCAAGCTCGATAAATTTACATACGAATTGATTGGCGAACTTAAGGTGCCCTTCAATGCGATGGATGCTTTATGTGCTTATTACTTGAGTACAAGGACAAAAGATAGAGAGGGATGTTTTAACAGTATCAAGAAATTCTTGGCTGAACCACCGACTGTGGGCACTGATTTCATTGTCTATGGACCGACAGCAATGGAATAAATGGTCGTGATTTTGTGTGAGAAGAGATGATACTAACAACAGTAACGTGATAACGTGTAATAGATGCAATAGAACCTATGCTTGGGAGGAATACCAATCCCACTAATGTAGGAAGTTGCAAATTGAGGTATTCGATACTGATGGAAATAGGTGGGGTTCCTATGACCGAATCCATTTCTTTCAATTGCCTCCATTTCGAAAACTACCAACCAATTTCCAACAACCAGAAAAAACAACCGATGAAGACAATACTACCAAGCTTTTGGTAGTAACTCGTCTAGGGTTGTTCAAAAAGGTATTGCAAAGTGGTTGGTCGTGGCTCAAATTAGTCTAGTAATGGCTGTCCAATACTATAAACGAACGCCTGAAGCGTACCAGTTCCCATGAGATGCTTCCTGAAATACTACAATGACATCTTTTTTCTGCACTTTCCATATTCTTATAATGTCATCGGTTACTGCCTCTGCCAATCGATCCTTTTCAGTCTGGGTTCTTCCGCTATATGTTGCCACTGTTACTATAGGCATATACAGGAAAAGTGATGCATATACTAGGATTAAATGTTTTATTTTAAGTTCTAGGCTCTTGACAAGTTGGTCATGACGTATTTACCAAGAATATCTGTCTCAATGTTAACACGGTCACCTCGACGCTTCATGCCAAGGGTCGTCACCTTCAAGGTGTGAGGTATGAGGGACGCAGAGACACGGTCACCCTCGACGCCTACCAGAGTAAGGCTAACGCCATCAACTGCGATAGAGCCCTTTGGTGCTAGTGATTTTGTTAACCGCTTATCTAGCTTTATCCAGATAGTTGTTTCAGACGACGTCTTTTGAATATCCTCAATGACTCCAGTGCCATCCACATGGCCTAAAACGAAATGTCCCTCGAACCTATCCCCCACTCTCAGTGATCTCTCAATGTTAACCATTTCGCGTGGTTTAGTTTGACCAAGGTTTGTTCGCCGGATAGTTTCAGATACCATTTCAAACTCAGCTTCGTCTCTTGATAGCTTTGTCGCTGTGAGGCAGGCGCCGTTAATGCAGACGCTGTCGCCTTTCTTGAGACCTCTCCCAAACTTTCCCAGCCTGACTCGTATAATGGTCTCAGCGCCACTTTTGCTCTTTGAGATAGACATAACCATGCCCATTCCCTCGACAATGCCAGTGAACATTCAGTACTATCTGTTTAATGATTGTTGAGAATATTTATTTGCAGTTGCTTCCATTGTTGTCTAAGATATACAAAAGATGTGCCAGACAGCCGTGTTTTATGGTGAGGCGCTAGCAAGATATGGTTTCGGGGGCTCCCATCCATTTGGAACCGACAGGCTTGGCGCGTTCTGGAACAAGCTGCAGAGCGAAAGCATTGGCAATATCATAGTGGAAGAGCCGGTGAGGGCTGGCTACCAAGATGCGGTGTTATTTCATGACTCAGCTTATGTTGAATTGGTAAAAGTGGCCTCAAGGCACGGTGGTGTGCTACTCGACAAGGGTGACACACCAGCATTCAAGGGCGCTTTTGAAGCCTCGCTCTATGTTGTTGGATCAACACTGGCTGCACTTGACATGGTGGTGACCGGCAGAGATAGCAGTAAGAGAAAAGTCGACCATGCCTTCAATCCCATTGGTGGCTTGCATCATGCAAGACGAGACTCTGCAGGTGGTTTTTGTATATTCAATGATATAGGTATTGCAACCTTGGCAGCACGCGAAAAATATAGAATAAAGCGGATAGCGTACATTGATATTGACGCACACCATGGAGATGGAGTCTTTTACGAATTTGAAGATGATCCGCTACTGTTCTTTGCAGACATTCACGAAGATGGCCGCTACCTATATCCAGGCACTGGGTCAGCAAGTGAGATAGGCAAAGGTGCAGCTGTAGGCACCAAGCTTAACATACCGCTTGGGCCGGGTGCCGGTGACGACGAATTCATAGAGGCATTTGGTAAAATAGAACACTTTGTCGATAATGTAAAGCCGGAATTGATAATACTGCAATGTGGCGCAGACGGGCTTGGTGGTGATCCAATAACGCATTTGCAATACACTTCAAAAGCACACATATTTGTTGCAGACTCTATTCATAGGTTGGCTCACAAGCATTGCAATGGCAGGATAATTGCGCTTGGAGGAGGTGGCTATAATAGGGCAAACATCAGCGCTGCTTGGACTGAAGTAGTTAGGTCACTGGCTCTTTTGGACAACAACAAATGGTGATCTTCTTAAATTAAAAACCAGGACTAAGAAACAGTAACACGGCGATCGCATAATAAAGAAATTATAGACTTTATTCTTCCGATTGATGCCTCTACGGAATTAGATATGTAATATTGTTGTGCTATTAACTCCAGTTTTACTTAAGACAATTGCTGAAAAATATTTTCAAGTAGAGGAATTAGCAGGCATAGCGTATCTTCTCTTCTTGTGTTTGTGTGTCCCTCTCTACTTTCTTCTTGCAGGAATAGATTCATCCAAACCTGGTGGTGCGATTTCTCCGATCTGAGTGTATAGTCTTAGAAATTTGTCCCCTTTTTCAGTAGTTCTAAAAATCTGTTCTGAGGAATTAAAGTCAAGTAGACCATTGATAGTGAGAAGATTGAGATATTCTTTTAATTGGGCATATGACATAAATGCTCTATACATTATCTTAGTTTTTGTTGCTCCACCACTTGCGGCTTCAAGAATTTGTGATATGATGTCTGTTCTACTTCTGTATCGCACACCATCTCTTATGACGCAGCAGACTATTAAAGATTAGATACATAACTTCCAATAAGTACCATAAAAGCATATCGGTTACCACCTTGCTTATGAGTACTCTTTTTTTAGAGGTAGGAGATTAGGAGTAAGATAATTTGCCAATTCAACAAGGTTTGTTAGCACTTTCTCCCCTCTTAGAAGATCCGTGTAAATTTTCTAGCAAACAAAAGAGAGAGGTTGCAGATTCCAAGGCGGCAGTCATTCTCCCCCTCTCTTTTGGCTGTATTTCGATGGCTTTGATATACAAGGTTAATTCGGTATTTCATTTTATCAAATCTTTCAAGCTTGCTCAGTCTTATGACTCTGTCGCAAAGTTCTAACGCGTATATGTTTAAAGTAATTGGGCTGATAGTTGTTGGAATATTCTTGATGACCTTTGGCACCTACTTTCTTAGCACAGCAAACCTGCCAGTCTTGCAGCTGCCAGATGTCAACTGGACACTTGTAGGATTTGTCACGATTATTGGAAGTATCGTAACATTTGGTTCAGCATTTGCAGTCAGCAGGCTTGCCTGAGGGTATGGCATGTTCCTAAAATGAAGGTATTGGCATTGAGTGTTTTCAAAATCACAGTACGATATAGCTTTCTGCCATAGCAAGAATGAGCTGTACCTCTTAACCTTACTCACAATATCGTAGAGAAAAGTTATGATTATTATTCTTGCTGCCTGTAATAGTCAAATACGTTACGCTGTTATATGAAAGAGGTATTGTTTGACTGGCTGGTTTTGTGTTAATGCCACACTCGATTTTGCTTCTGCCTAGAGAGGACCCATACACCAAAAAATAGTCCGGCAAATGTCAAAGCTCACAGGCTTTGAGATGCAGCCCTGCAGATTTTAATTCTTGGTGAATAATCCATATAGTTCTTATCATCACACAGTTCATTAAGAAATAGCCATAATGTTTGGAGCAATATCTAAGGGGGCTAACTGAAGGATATACCAGCTTTTACATACGAGGTAGATGCGTTATGTCTTATACTATGCACTAGGCCAACTCTGAGATCGTGAACACGAAGCAGGCAGATCTACAATATTCGAATCGATAACTTAAAAGAACCAATTTGATCAATCAATTTGAAAATGAGCGCCAAAAAGGCTTACGATGATGTTTTGAGGCTGATGCATGAGCATCATAAATGGTTTAACACATCGATCCCGCTTATAGCAAGTGAAAATATCCCAAGCCCTGCAGTACGGGAAGCTCTTATGTGTGACTTTGGCAATCGCTATGCAGAGGGATGGCCAGGGGAACGTGTCTATGCGGGCTGCGTCTACATCGACCAAGTAGAGCTGATATGCAACGACCTTGCACGCAGGGTCTTTAGAGCTGAATTTGCTGACTGCAGGGCCACATCAGGAGTCGTAGCAAACCTTGCTATCTATGCCGCCTTTTCAAGCCCTGGCGACTGGATGATGGCCGCATCTATACCGTCAGGGGGTCACATTTCGCATGGGAAGAAAGAGCACTCAGGCACTGCAGGATTGGTACATGGTCTCAACATCGAGCACTATCCGTTTTCAAAGGAAGAGATGACGATAGACGTTGACGCAACTAAGAAAAAGATAGAAGAAATGGCACGCAACGGCAAGACACCCAAGATAGGAATGTTTGGCGGCAGTTTGTTTTTGTTCCCGCATCCAGTTAAAGAATTGGCTGAGTTTATGCACGACTATAGCATGTACATCAACTATGACGGAGCACATGTTGCTGGGCTGATAGCAGGAGGTGAGTTCCAAGATCCGCTGCGGGAGGGGGCTGACTCGATAACCATGAGCTCCCATAAGACGCTTTGGGGACCCCAAGGCGGTTGTATAGTATCTTACTCAAGGCATGCAGAGCATATTAAGAAGGCAATATTTCCTGGCAATACTAGCAGTCACCACCTGCACCATGTAGCAGGCAAGGCCATTGCACTGGCTGAATCGTTAGAATTTGGCAAAGCCTATGCCAAGCAGGTAATAAGGAATGCAAAGGCATTAGCAGAGGCACTTGCAAGTTACGGTTTTATACTTCTAGGAGAAAAAAATGGCTACACTGCATCACACCAGATTGCTGTAGATGTGACTAAGTTTGGTGACGGCGGTACCATTGAAGAAGAGCTAGAGAAGGCAGGCATTATACTGAATCGGCAGTTACTGCCAGGAGACATCAAGGCAGGTAGACACTATATGCACCCTAGCGGTGTGAGAATAGGAGTACCAGAGACTACGCGCCTTGGCATGAAGGAAGGAGAGATGAAGGAGATTGCTAATTTTATCAAGCGCGTTGTGGCGGACAAGCAGGATCCAGCAGTGATAGCCAAGGACGTGGCCGAGTTTAGAAAACAGTTTCAGCAGGTGCAATATGCATTTGATAATGCAGTCAAAGCGTACGAATATATCAGCTTGACAGGCAGCAGATAGATAGAAGAGACGTTTTCCTTAGAAACCAATGGAATTCTTTCTTGTTAAAGAGCTGAAGTACAAGCAGATATCCATTAATTCTCATCATAAAGCCATTTTTCCGGACAGTTGGTCAGTATCTGAAAATGGCTGCTGTTGTGGACTGTCATTATTGCCACAAAAAGAAGAATTCTTGCACATCACGTACATACATTGGAGAGCAAGTGACTGGAAGAAGAGGCATTGTTTAACAATCATTAATGTTGTCTACATTAGCAAATCTACCGTCAACCATTACTGCTTCAATCTCTGTTGAATGGCTTATATCCTCTACAGGATTTGCAGAAAGTATAATCATATCAGCTTGCTTTTCGGGTTGTATCGTACCTACCATATCATCAATACCTAGTGCCGTAGCACCATTATTTGTTGCAATCTCTATGACTTCCAATGGCTTTATTCCAGCTGCTACTAGTAGCTCTAACTCATTATGAAGACTTGCTCCTGGAACTAGCCCAAAGTTTGGT